>CAYZEZ010000028.1:0-24661 GCA_964477295.1 uncultured Bacteroides sp.
TTTATGCCGAAGATGCCGGGAGAACCGAAAATGAATACCTGGCAAAGGTCATTGAGGCCGTTGTGAAAGCCGGTGCCACTGTAGTAAATATTCCTGACACCACCGGATATACTTTCCCGGAAGAATTCGGCGCCAAAATCCGGTATCTGAAGGAGAATGTTAAAGGTATTGATAAAGCCATAATTTCTACCCACTGTCATAATGACCTGGGTATGGCCACTGCGAATACCATTGCAGGGGTGATTAACGGGGCTCGCCAGGTGGAGGTTACGATAAACGGGATAGGAGAGAGAGCCGGAAACACATCCCTGGAAGAAGTGGTGATGATACTTAAAAGCCGGATAAACCTGGGGCTGGATACCGGTATTAACTCCAAAAAGATATTTAAAACATCCCGCCTGGTATCCACCCTGATGAGGATGCCGGTTCAGCCTAATAAAGCCATTGTGGGCCGGAATGCATTTGCACACTCTTCAGGGATCCACCAGGATGGTGTTTTGAAAAAAAGAGAAAATTATGAAATAATTGATCCTCAGGATGTTGGCATTATTGAGTCTTCTATTTTACTAACCGCCCGCAGCGGCCGGGCTGCATTGAAACACAGGCTGGAAAAGCTGGGCTATACAATGGATCAGAAGAAAATTGATCTTATCTACAAGAAATTTCTGGTGATTGCAGATCAGAAAAAACAGATCGAGGACGATGATCTAGATGTATTGGCTGGCATGGAAAAAGCCGGGCCAAGGAATCTGGAGATCAAATCCCTGCAGGTGATTTGTGGCATGAGCACATATCCGACTGCTACGGTTACCCTTAGCTTAAATGGCGAGACTTTTACTGAATCGGCCATGGGAAATGGACCTATCGATGCCGCATTCACAGCCGTTAAGCAAATAGTCAAAAAGCGAGTTCGCCTGGAAGAATTCCTGATCCAGGCCATTACCAGGGGTAGTGACGATCTGGGTAAGGTGCATGTGCAGATCGAGCATAAGGGAGTTATGTACTATGGCTTCTCAGCAAACACCGACATCGTGACTGCCTCGGTGGAAGCTTTTGTGGATGCCCTGGCACAGATTGTATAAATAAGTCGGGTTGCGAGGTACGAGTTACGAGCAACTTAAATTGATCATAATTATCCTTTAAAGAGAAATATACTTAAATGGGAAAAACACTATTCGACAAGATTTGGGAAAAACATATGGTTGACACCATCCAGGATGGTCCCGATATCCTTTACATCGACCGCCATTTCATCCATGAAGTGACCAGCCCCCAGGCTTTTGCCGGAATTGAACAGCGCGGTATACCTGTATTTCGTCCTGACCAGGTTATCGCCACGGCCGACCATAATGTCCCCACCAGTAACCAGCACCTGCCCATAAAGGATGAATTATCCAGGAAGCAGGTCGAAAAATTAACCGAAAATTGCAATAGGCACAGGATTACTTTATATGGACTCGGACATCCTTACCAGGGAATTGTTCATGTCATCGGACCCGAACTGGGGATTACTCAGCCAGGTCAGACCATTGTCTGTGGTGACAGCCATACAGCCACACACGGCGCCTTTGGAACCATTGCATTTGGCATTGGGACTTCTGAAGTCGAAATGGCCCTGGCCACCCAGTGCCTCCTTCAATACAAGCCCAAAAAAATGAGAATAACGGTAAACGGGGAACTGGCACCCGGAGTTCAATCTAAAGATGTTATCCTGTATATAATCTCCAGGCTGACGGCTGGTGGCGCTACAGGTCACTTTATTGAATATGCCGGGACAACTTTTAAACAGATGTCGATGGAAGCCAGGATGACCGTTTGTAATATGAGCATTGAAATGGGTGCCAGGGGTGGACTGATAGCTCCTGATAATAAAACCTTTGAGTATATCAAGGGAAAGAAATTTGCACCAAAAGGGGCAACATTTGATGGAAGGGTTGAGGAGTGGAAATTATTATATACAGATGAAGATGCCATCTTTGATAAAGAGTATCTTTTCGATGCGTCGGATATAGAGCCAATGATCACCTACGGTACCAATCCGGGTATGGGGATGAAGATTGGTGACCCGGTCCCTGACGAAACAAATAATCTTAAAGCATTGGAATATATGGGCCTGAAAGCAGGCCAGAAATTAACCGGAATCCCGGTATCCTATGTATTTATTGGCAGTTGTACCAATGCGCGCATTGAGGATTTCAGGGAAATTGCAAAGCTGGTCGAAGGGAAAACTAAATCTGAAAAGGTAAGTGCTTACCTTGTTCCCGGGTCAAAGCAGGTGGAACAGCAAATTGAGGAAGAAGGATTGCTTGAGATATTTGAGCGGGCCGGATTTGAAGTCCGGCAACCGGGTTGTTCAGCCTGCCTGGGAATGAACGAGGACAAAGTGCCCAGGGGTGAATATTGTGTTTCAACTTCCAATAGGAATTTCGAAGGACGCCAGGGACCGGGTGCAAGAACCCTGCTGACCGGTCCACTTACCGCTGCTGCCACAGCACTTACCGGAGTAATAACAGACGTACGGACAATTATCTAAATGACCATGGAAAAATTTGTGACCTTTCAATCTACTGCGGTACCATTACCATTCGAAAATATTGATACCGACCAGATCATCCCGTCCAGGTTCCTGAAGGCAATCGACCGGGCCGGATTTGGAAAAAATCTTTTCCGCGACTGGCGTTATGATATCAAGGGAAAGCCGGTTCAGGATTTTGTGCTTAATAATAGCGCATACAGTGGCTCGATACTTCTGGCTGGAAAAAATTTCGGTTCCGGTTCGAGCCGTGAACATGCTGCATGGGCATTAACAGATTATGGTTTTAAAGTGGTCGTTTCATGCTTTTTTGCGGATATATTCAGAAATAATGCCCTGAACAATGGTTTGCTGCCCGTGGTTGTCTCCGAAGCCTTCCTGGGTAAACTTATTGCTAAAGTACAGGATAATCCCTCAGAATTGATCCAGGTTGACCTGGAGAACCAGAAAATCACTTTAATGAGTACTGGTGAAGCTGAATCATTTGAGGTGAATGACTATAAAAAGAAATGCCTCATCAACGGATACGATGATATTGATTATTTAATAAGCATAAAAGGTAAAATAACGGCATTTGAGAACAGCAGATAAAGGAGGGAAATTATGAGAGTGGAATTAATGGATACAACCCTGCGGGATGGGGAACAAACCAACGGGGTATCATACAATGCTTTTGAAAAGCTCAGCATTGCAAAAATATTACTGGAAGAGGTGAAGGTTGATCGGATTGAGATTGCGTCTGCCAGGGTTTCGGAGGGGGAGTATGAGGCTGTTAAGAGAATAACCAATTGGGCCAGACAGCGTAAACTCCTGGATCGAATCGAAGTACTCGGTTTCGTTGACGGGGTGAAATCACTCGATTGGATCCATACTGCCGGAGCAAGGGTAGTGAACCTGCTTACCAAAGGTTCACTGAAGCATGTAAAAGAACAGTTACGCAAAACACCCGATGAACACATTAGCGATATTAAAAAATCTATTGAATATGCCCAGGTTATCGGAATTGAAGTCAACCTCTATCTTGAGGACTGGTCAAATGGCATGAGGAATTCAAGAGATTATGTGTTTTATCTCGTGGATAATCTGAAGGACACAGGTTTCAGGCGATTAATGCTTCCCGATACATTAGGCATATTGAATCAGGAGGAGACATATGATTTTTGTAAGATCATGCTTGAAAGATACCCTGATCTGCACATCGATTTTCATGCACACAACGATTATGACCTGGCCGTTGCCAACTGTTTCGCAGCAATCAGGGCCGGGGTTCATGGATTGCATGCCACAGTTAACGGATTGGGAGAAAGGGCAGGGAATGTACCACTATCTTCCGTTATCGGTATAATGAATGATCATTTAAAGGTTGAAAACAGTGTGGATGAAACGAAACTTACAAAGATCAGCCGACTGGTAGAATCGTTTTCGGGTATCCGCGTTCCGTCCAATAAACCTGTGATCGGTGATTATGTATTTACCCAGACATGCGGGGTACATGCCGACGGCGATAGTAAAAACGATCTTTATTTTAACGACCTGCTGCCTGAACGTTTTGGCAGGGTCCGTAAATATGCACTGGGCAAGACCTCAGGCAAGGCAAATATCAAAAAGAATCTTGAAGAACTTGGAATTGAGCTCGATGCTGAATCCATGAAAAAAGTTACAGAAAGGGTTATTGCACTGGGTGATAAACAGAAGCAGGTTACTACCGAGGATTTGCCTTATATTATTTCCGATGTAATGGGCGACATCAGTGATGAGGAAAGGCCAATAAAAATCAGCAGCTATGCCCTGACTGTCTCCAATGGCCTGCGGCCGATGGCAAACCTGTGTATTGAAATAAACGGAAAATACCACGAGGAGAGCTCGGTTGGTGACGGGCAGTATGATGCTTTTATGAAAGCCTTATGGAAAGTGTATGACAAATTAGGTAAGGACCGGCCCTTGCTCCACGATTACCTGGTTACCATTCCTCCCGGGGGAAAGACAGATGCACTGGTAGAAACAGTAATTACCTGGAGTTACAAGGATAGAGAATTCAAAACCAAAGCTTTGGAAGCAGACCAGACAGAAGCAGCCATTAAGGCCACTGAGAAAATGCTGAATATTATTGAAAAGAACAATTTATAAACGATGGAATTTAAAATAGCTGTGTTGCCGGGAGATGGAATTGGCCCTGAGGTCATTAATCAGTCGCTTCGACTGTTGAAGGTAATTGAAGAAAGGGAAGGAGTATCTTTTAAAATGGAAGAAGGCCTGATCGGGGCCGTTGCAATCGATGAGACAGGCAATCCTCTTCCGGATGAGACCATTGCTATGTGTAAGAGGTCTGATGCAGTGCTGATGGGAGCAGTCGGTCATCCGAAGTATGATATGGATCCGAAAGCAAAGGTACGACCCGAACAGGGATTGCTGAAGATCAGGAAAAGCCTTGGATTGTTCGCTAATATACGCCCTATTGCTACCTACGAGCTGCTTAACCAGGCTTCACCACTAAAGGATCACCTGGTAAAAGGGGTGGACTTCGTGGTTTACCGTGAATTAACTGGTGGTATTTATTTCGGTGAAAAAGGCAGGCGCAATAACGGTCAGGAAGCTTATGACCACTGCGATTACAATGTTGATGAGATCAGGAGGATAGGCGAAATGGGGTTTGAAGCTGCCCTGGCAAGGCGTGGCAAGTTAACCCTCGTTGACAAGGCCAATGTCCTTGAAACATCGCGATTATGGAGGGAGACAATCCAGGCCATGGCGGGAAATTACCCCGGTGTGAAACTTGATTTTATGTTTGTTGATGCAGCCGCTATGCGCATCATTCAAAATCCTGCATCGTTTGATGTGGTACTCACAGAAAATATGTTCGGTGATATCCTTACCGATGAAGCTTCTGTTATCACCGGATCCATCGGAATGCTGCCCTCTGCATCAGTAGGTTCAAGTACGGCTTTATTCGAACCCATCCACGGATCATATCCTGAAGGAGCCGGCAAAAATATTGCCAATCCGTTTGCAGCGGTCCTCTCGATGGGAATGATGCTGGGGCACTTGAAACTGCACGAAGCCGAATCAAAAATAAAAACCGCCGTCAACGCTGCGCTCGAAGCCGGAGTTGTCACATCCGACATTAATCCGCAAAACAGCTATTCCACAACCCAGGTAGGGGACTGGCTGGAGGATTACCTGGTAAATAATTATTAGGTCATGCTGAACTTGGTTCAGCATCTGTCAGATCCCGATCCCGAGTACTCGGGACGGGATGACGAGTTTACGTTATATTTCAATCCGTTTACCGGTAATTCGCCTTCGCTCGTCGATTTTATATTCCTTTAGCCAATATTTAAGAAAATCTTTGTACCGGATTACAACTTTTTGGAATGTTATTTGTCTATTGAATGGAACAGTTTTTAAAAAAAGATCATGCGATTTCTTTCATATCTATTATTCATATCGTTTTTATTTTTCACGGGATGGGTTTACGGAGATGACGACGGTGAACTGCGCTATTCTGTCAGCGGGCATATCCGGGATGCAAACACCGGTGAAGACCTGATCGGCGCATCTGTCCTGGTTAAACAGCTGAATAAAGGTACTGTGACCAATTTATATGGATTTTATTCCGTCAGCCTTTATCCTGGCGATTATGAACTCGTTTTTTCCTATGTCGGGTACCAGTCACAGCAGATGGCTGTTCAGCTGAATGAAAATCATACTGTCAATATTTCACTGGATGAGCAGATCAGTGAACTCGGTGAAGTTACGGTGTACGCCGAAGGCAAGAAAGCAAACATCACCAGCGTTGAGATGAGCGTGAATAAGCTGCCGATTAAAACAATTCAAAGAATACCGGCCCTGATGGGTGAGGTGGATGTAATCAAGGCAATCCAGCTGTTACCGGGTGTTCAGGCAACCAGTGAAGGGGCTTCAGGATTTAGTGTGAGAGGAGGTAATCCTGACCAGAACCTGATACTGCTCGACGAGGCAACGGTCTATAATGCATCTCACCTGATGGGCTTTTTCTCTGTTTTCAATAACGACGCCGTCAAGGATGTCAAGCTATATAAAGGAGATATTCCCGCCGCTTACGGTGGAAGACTCTCTTCCCTGCTGGATGTGAGGATGAAGGATGGAAACCTGAAAAAGTTTTCAGGATCGGGAGGTATTGGTACCATATCCAGCAGGCTTACTTTAGAAGGACCGATCATTAAGGATAAAACCTCTTTTCTTTTGTCGGGAAGGAGGACCTATGCAGACCTGTTTCTGCCGTTCTCCAAAGATGAGATGGTGAGAAAGAGCAAATTATATTTCTACGATCTAAACGGAAAGGTCAGCCATATCATAAATGATAAAAACAGGATTTTCTTATCGGGATATATGGGCAGGGATGTATTTGAGAACCAGTTCGCCGGAATGCAGTTTGGTAACAATACCCAGTCTTTCAGGTGGAATCACCTGTTCTCCTCCAGGCTGTTCAGCAATTTTACTGTCATCCGGAGTAATTATGATTACCTGCTGGGTTCTCCTGAAGGTGAAGCCAATTCGTTCGAATGGACATCCCACATGATAGACTACAATGTTAAGGCCGATTTCAATTATTATATAACTCCAGAGATTACACTTCGCTTTGGAGCCAATTCAATCCTGCATAAATTCCAGCCGGGAAGTGCCAGGGGACTGGGGGAGGAATCCATGCTTACTGAATTCAAGCTTCCCGACATGTATGCCCTGGAAAATGGATTTTATGTCTCGTCCGAGCAGGCTGTCGGCGAATGGCTCAGGTTGAAATACGGATTGAGGTTCAGCACCTTTCACAACATCGGTGGCGCTCTTGTATATGAGTTTGACGATGCCTACGAAATTGTTGATTCGACCAGGTACGGAAGAGGAGAGTTTTATAATTCATACCACGTGCTTGAACCCAGGCTTGCCATGACTTTTATTATCACCCCGCAATCGTCAGTCAAAACCAGTTACTCAAGGACCAGCCAGTATGTGCACCTGGCGCAAAACTCCACCGCAGGCACACCGCTGGACGTATGGTTCCCGTCGAGCCCGAATACGCTTCCCCAGTTATCTGACCAGGTGGCAGTGGGCTATTTCCGTAATTTCTTCAGTGACATGCTGGAAGCGTCGGTAGAGGTTTATTATAAAAAGATGGACAATGCCATTGATTTTAAGGATCATGCCATGTTATTGCTGAATCGTTACGTGGAAGGAGAATTAAGGTATGGAGAAGCCGAATCAAAAGGACTTGAACTCCTGGTAAGGAAAAACCATGGAAAAATAACCGGATGGGTCAGCTATACTCATTCGAAAACTACCCGGACAATCCCGGAAATAAATAATGGCAAACCCTATCTTGCCCCGTACGATAAGCCTCACGATTTAGCCATTGTCGCTAATTATGAGATAACGGAAAGGATCTGGGTATCTGCCAACTGGATCTACAGTTC
The DNA here is from genome assembly GCA_964477295.1 of uncultured Bacteroides sp. Taxonomy (GTDB): domain Bacteria; phylum Bacteroidota; class Bacteroidia; order Bacteroidales; family SM23-62; genus CAYZEZ01. The sequence continues at coordinate 7,981 of CAYZEZ010000028.1, forward strand.
AGGATTGCCGGTTACCTTTCCCACCGGGAGGTTTGAATACATGGGTAATATTGCACCTGTTTATTCAGACAGGAATGCCTACAGGATGCCTGATTACCACCGGATGGATATGTCGGTTTCACTAAAATCGAAAGAAAAGCCGGGAAGGACATGGAACTATGACCTTAATTTGTCAGTGTATAATTTGTATGCCAGGAAAAATGCATGGGCCATAAATTTTGTCCAGGATGAAACCGATCCGAATTTAACCTATGCTGAGATGACGTATCTGTTTCCCATTATTCCAGCACTGACGTTTAACTTTAATTTTTAAGAAATGGGAAACAGGATCTAAGAATAATGATTAACGATTTATGATTTGCGAAGTAGAAGAAGAAAATGAATTCAGAATAATGAATAACGAATTATGATTTACGAAGTAGAAGAACCACACAAACCCCGTTCCCCACACCAACCTGCAACCTGCAACCTGCAACCTGGAACTTAATTTCAGTAAATGAGACCAACTAAAATTATAATATTAACATTCTCAATCGCAGCTCTTCTCTGGAGGTGCACCGAACGAATAGAGGTGGAGGTCGATAGCACCTATACCCGCCTGGTGGTGGAGGGATACCTGACCACCGATACAATGGCACATTCTGTTAAACTCAGTCTTTCGGGCGATTATTTTGCTAATAAACCTGCCGACCGGATCAGTGATGCGCTGGTAAGGATTGATGATGGTGATCAGATCGTCGAGCTGACTGAAAGCGAATCTGAAAAGGGCCTGTACCTGACAGAACCGGACTTTCATGGAATACCGGGAAAGACCTATACGCTTCTTATCAGCCAGGTGGATGTAGATGCAGACGGTGAATATGAAGAATATACTGCTCAGTCAGAACTCCATCCTGTAGCCAGAATGGACTCTATCGGACTTGAACTGATGGAGACACCGCACTTTAAGGTCTACCAGGTCCTTGTATACGCCTGGGATCCACCAGAAACCAATTACTATGCTTTTAAAGTATATAAGAACAGCACCCTGCTGACAGATACATTGAGTGAACTGATTGTCCAGAACGATGAATTCTTTAATGGCAGCTATACCTATGGCATACCAAGCCAGTTCCTTGATCAGGATAAGGAGGGTGAGCTTCTGCTGCCAGGTGATACAGTGACCTTTGAGCTAAACGGGATTACTGAGGAGTATTACCGGTATATTATGGAAGCCCAGAGCGAAGTGTTTTACCATACTCCAATGTTCAGCGGCCCGCCGGCCAATATAATGTCGAACATCAGCAACGGCGGCCTGGGATTTTTCTCTGCCTACAGCATCGAACGTTCAAGTGCCATTCTTGAAGGAGAATAGACTTTCCCGATAAATTCTGAATTAACGTTTTTTAAATCCCGGAGTTGATTATCTTTATGTACTTAACATGAAAATACCTGGCTATGAGTTATTACATTACTGTCAGCACCAAACTCCCTTTTCAGGAAGCCATTGACCGGGTGACGGATGAATTGAAAAACGAAGGATTTGGTGTTATAACCACCATTGACGTTAAAAATACCCTGAAGCAGAAGATCGATGTTGATTTCAGGAAATACACCATCCTGGGTGCCTGCAATCCTGTTTTTGCCCACCAGGCCCTGACAATGGATGACAAGATCGGTACACTTCTCCCATGTAACGTAATCGTTCAGGAAACCGGCAGCGGGACGGAGATTTCTGCCATAAATCCCCGGGAATCGATGAAGGGGATACTGGATAGCGACCTGGTTGAATTCGCAGGGGAGATAACAAAAAAGCTGGAATCGGTTATAAAAAAGTTTGAGTAGCCTTTCCCATCGATGGAAAAAGCAGAAAATCAAATCCTGGTAATCTTCGGTGCATCCGGAGATCTGACAGAAAGAAAATTAATCCCGGCCCTGTTCAGGCTCGGGATGCAAAAGCTTTCACCTGAGCGATTCGTTATACTCGGGCTGGGCAGGACAGAACATACAGACGATTCCTTCCGGGAAAAAATGGATCAGGCGATCCGGCGTTTTGTTGAATTAGAGAAAGAGGATCTTCCATTGATCCAGGAATTTCTTTATCGCCTGTTCTATCAATCCCTGAATACTTCTGAAACGGCTGACTACATTTCACTGGCAGGCAGGATAGCTGACCTTGATGAGTCTTATCAAACCAACGGGAATATCATTTTTTACCTTGCCACACCTCCCAGCTTATACATCCCTGTTGCACAGCACCTTGGTGAGGCCGGCCTGGCCAAAACGGATGAACAGGGATGGAGACGGATCATCGTCGAAAAACCGTTTGGGTATGATCTCGAGTCAAGTAAGCAATTGAATAAAAGTATTTTAGGAATATTTGATGAGGGACAGGTCTACCGGATCGATCACTATCTTGGTAAAGAAACAGTACAGAACCTCATGGTCACAAGGTTTTCAAACGGGATTTTCGAGCCTGTATGGAACAGGAACTATGTTCACCATGTAGAGATCACCTCTGCCGAAAATATAGGTGTGGAGGGCAGGGGAGGTTATTATGACCAATCGGGAGCCCTTCTCGATATGTTGCAGAATCATTTGTTGCAGCTGGTTGCCCTGGTTGGAATGGAGCCGCCTGTATGGGCTGATTCCAGGTCGATACGAAATGAAATGGTGAAGGTCCTCGAATCGTTGCGGCCGCTCAGCCAGGAGGATGTGAGGAGCAATATAATCCGTGGACAATATACAGAGGCAAGGATTAAGGGAAATCAGCTTAAAGGTTACCGGCAGGAGCAAGGTGTGGATCCCGAATCAAGAACTGAAACATACGTTGCCATGAAGTTTTTCATCGATAACTGGAGATGGAATGGCATTCCGTTTTATATACGTACCGGAAAGTACCTGCCTACCAGGGTAACCGAGATAGTGATACATTTTCAACCTACCCCGCATCACATTTTTTGCCGTCATAATGAGGGAATGGATAGTTATAATCAGTTGATTATCAGGATACAGCCAGACGAAGGAATACTTCTGAAGTTCGGAATGAAGGTGCCCGGAGCGGGTTACCAGGTGCAAAATGTCAATATGGATTTTCACTATTCAAGCCTGTCAGATGCATACCTTCCTGCTGCATATGAAAGACTGTTGCTCGATTGTATGATGGGCGATTCAACGCTCTATGCGAGGGGCGATGCGGTAGAATCTGCCTGGAAATTTGTCCAACCGATAATAGAAGACTGGAAATCAAATACAAATAATCCATTACATGGCTATCCGGCCGGCACCTGGGGACCGAAGGAAGCGGACGATCTGATAGAGGGCAAAGGTCTCGCGTGGCGATACCCTTGCAAGAACCTTTCAGATGATGGTATTTATTGTGAATTGTAATAATTTTAAATCCAATCCTCAACACCCACACCCTCTGCGCACCATTCACTGATCACTGGTAAATTTTTTCGCAACATGGAAAATCAAAGGAAATATATATTTCAAGATCCTGAAAAAATTTCCATTGTCCTGGCTGAAAAGGTACTGAACCTGCTGAAGGATTCAGTTATCGAGAAAAAACCATTTTACATGGCCATCTCGGGCGGACGGACACCTAAAATCCTTTTTGAACACATTACATCAATTTACCAGGATCCCCGCCACTGGGATCATGTCCATTTCTATTTCGTTGATGAGAGATGTGTCCAACCCGACCACCCGGATAGTAATTACGGTATGATTTATGAAACATTGTTGCGTTATTTGTCATCGCCACTGGATAATATTCACAGGATAAAAGGGGAGGAGGATCCTGATGCAGAAGCCATAAGATATGAAAGGTTAATCCTTGACCAGGTACCCATGTATGACGATTTTCCATGCTTTGACCTGGTGTTGCTTGGAATGGGTGCGGACGGACATACTGCATCTGTTTTTCCGCATGAAATGGAACTTTTTAATTCTTCTGAATTATGTGAAGTTGGAACTCACCCGGAATCAGGACAAAAAAGGATCACCCTCACAGGCAAAGTGATCAATAATGCCAGGAATATTTTCTTTATTGTTACAGGGAAGGAAAAGTCAGCTGTCCTGGCCAGGATACTGGAGAAAGGAGATAGGATGAAGTTTCCTGCAGGCCTGGTTGAACCACATCACGGAAAACTGGAGTGGTTCCTGGATAATGATGCTGCAAGACTATTACGCAAATAAAAAGAGAGCAGCTTGCGCTGCTCCCTTTACTATGCTTCATTCCCATGTTTTTCCTTAGTAAATATTAATCTGGTGTGTCTTTCGTATCACCATTTCTGGCTTGCCGTCATAAAGGCTGATTAATCCTGTTGCCCAGATATACCTGTTTTCAAAGAAGAATTCAGGATGTCTTGCGAAATGTCTGGCTTTACTGCCCGGGATGATCACTGTAAAATCGTGATACGGATAATTAGCCCCGAAATAAAGAAAATATTCATCTGTTCTGCTGCTGTACCATACATCATTAACCCTGCCGTATACATTCATCACATCTCCGATATAGAAACCTGCATCATATGCCGAGATAGTATTTATTGAGTATCCTATCGGGTAGTACCAGTACCTGTATTCGGGATAGATCAACCTGTATTCCCTGTACATCTTGTTGGTCCAGATAACGTGTGTGTAAACCGGTGCACGGTATGCATGGTAAACCCTCCTGTATTCAATCGACCTTGGCCTGTTAACATTGGTAACCTGCCTGTGGTATACAGTCCTGTTAGGAGTTTGATATACCTTGCGCTGGCTTTGATTCACAGTCTTGTTACCGGTGTTTTCAGATCTTCCGGTTGTGGAATTTACCCTCCTTGATTCATAGGTTACCCCTTTTTCCCGGGTAATATTTTTATGAATATCGGTTCTGCGATTATCTATCCTTTCGGTATTAATCCCGGATCCTGATCTGTTGTTACCACCAGTATTGCTTCTGGTTCTGTAGGTCGTACTCCTGTTGTTCTCACTCTGGCGATTGTTGTACGACTTATTATTATTACCTGTATTCGTATTGGTCCTGTAAGTCGTATTACGGTTGTTCTCATTCTGATGGTTATCATTCGACTTGCTCTTCTGATCCGTAGACCGTCTAACGGTCACTTCACTTTTTTTCCTTTCATCGCTGCGTTGATCGCTGCTTCCGCTTCTTGAAGTCCTCTGTGCACCTGCAGCCATGAAGATCAGTGAAAGGATCGATATGAAAATAAGTTTTTTCATGACTTTTGTATATTTAAGGTTATTATGATTAATGAATTGCAAAATCTTTGCCAAAACCCATCTTTTCGAACATGATCGTATTATATCATACCCAGGACAGTGTTTTTTATAAGGAAATCCCCTATTTGTCATAGGTTTCTTTATGTTCTTGATATTTTATAATTTTACTGGTTCCTTAAGGCATGGATATGGATTACTATAAGGAAATTACATTCGAACAGGACCTGATTGCGAAGATCAGCGAACAGAAAGACAAAATTGAGTTCCAGCAGCAGGAACTTGAGGAAAGCCTTCGTTATGCCGGTTCGATACAATCTGCTTTATTGCCAGAGGAACAGGTATTTACAAAATTATTTGCAGATAGCTTTATCTTGTTTAAGCCCAGGGATATTGTTAGCGGTGATTTTTTCTGGATACACAGAAAGAATTCTGTTGTTGCGGTGGCCGCTGCAGATTGTACAGGACACGGTGTTCCGGGAGCTTTCATGAGTATTCTGGGGATATCTTTTCTGAATGAAATAGTTAGCAAATGCATCCCAAAAGCCAATACAATTCTGAATAAATTGCGCGAAAACGTAATGAAAACCCTTCATCAGACAGGTACCCGGAGTGAACATAAGGATGGGATGGATATTTCCATGTGTGTGATCGATCTGGATCAAATGGAATTACAGTTTTCCGGGGCATTTAATCCACTTTATTTAATCCGGAATGATGAATTAATTGAAGTAAGGGGGGATAAGATGCCAATTGGTATTGCCTACATCACGGAAACCTCATTTACAAATTATAAGATGCCGATCATGCAGGATGACCAGATCTATCTTTTTTCCGATGGATTTGCCGATCAGTTTGGCGGGCCCGAAGAGAAAAAATTCCGGTATGGACCATTCAAAGAACTTCTCCTGAGTATTAGCAAACAGAAAATGGAGAAACAAAGGATATTGCTTGATAAGAAATTTAACCACTGGATGGGTGATGTGGAACAGGTGGATGATGTCCTGGTAATTGGTTTGAAAATATAAAATCCATGTTTTTCAAGAGATTCAGGATAAAAAATTTCAGATCGATCGTCGATACAGGCTGGCACGATGTTGCCTCTGATAATATCACAGGAATCATCGGGCAGAATGAATCGGGTAAGACCTCGATCCTGGAAGGACTCTACAGCTTTTACACAGGAGAGATTACTGAAGATATATTACGTTCTGATCTGTCGCTGCCGGTGGTCTCATGTTCCTTTGAGGCAAGTACCAGGAATCTTAAAAAGATATTGAATGAAAAAAGGATACCTGAAAAGGTCATTCAGCGCGTTGAAGAGACCGGTTTGATCACTATCGTCAGGACCTGGGCAGCAGACAGGTCAAGCCATCTGTCTTTCGGGGATGAACAGATAGCTGAATACTTTCGGGAATTAGAGAAGCAAAAAGCCGAAATGGAACAAAGGACGGAAGAAGAGTGCATCCGGATTATCAATGATGCCGAAAATGCAGAAAAGGAGTTCAGCAAAGGGGTACAGGATAAAGTCCAGGAGCAAAAAGAACTGAATATCCTTAATGCAAGGAAGTCAAAGGTGCAGAAAACTTTTAACCGGAATCCGGGACCGGAAAATAAAAGGGTACTGGATAAGGTGATCATGGAATATGAAAGATCGCAAAAGCACCTGAATAAGATTGAAAAAGGAATTGAGGTTAAGTCGGCCCGGGCGAATGAATTATCCGAAAAGGCAAGGTTTGCAAAATGGTGCCTGGAAACATCAGCTGAATTGGAGGGCTATCGGGAGAAATTTGACTCGATTCAAAGGAAACAGAAGAGTTTGCAATATCACTATGATGAAATATCTGATAGCCGTGAGAAGAGACGAATGGGGACCCGTTTAAATAAGGTCAATGCAGAATACAATGATTACAAAGCCAGAGTTGAAAAAGGGTCCGCAACCGTATCATTCAGGAAAGCAGTTACAGCCAGGATACTGAAAGGTGTGGACCCGGGGGACGCTGAAGATATGGTAGAAAAAGAGATTGAGAAGCAATTATCATACTATACTCTGGAAGAACTTGCTGTTGAATCATTTAAATATATTCCGGCGATTGAATTGTTCGAGGATTTCAGCAGTCTGCTTCCAAACAGAATCGATCTGGATGATATTTTTGATGATTTTGCCCATGTTGAGGGATTTAAGGCAGCTCGTAACTTTCTTACCATTGCCGGCCTGAACGAAAGGTTTTTTGATGAGCAGAACAGCCGGATCATGAAACAGAAAATTGAAAAACTCAATAATGAGATTACTCTTGATTTTCAGGACTACTGGCGCCAGAGCATTGGCAAGCAGAACAAGATTAAAATAAATTTTGAACTTGAACATTACGATGTCAATAATCCTGAAAAGGTAGGACGCCCTTATCTTGAATTCTGGATTAAAGACGATCAGGACAGATTATATCCCAAGCAAAGAAGCAGGGGTGTGAGGTGGTTCCTGTCCTTTTATCTCGAATTGAAAGCGAGTGCCCTTGAATATAGCGACAGGGGCAGGGTATTCCTGATCGATGAACCGGGTTTAAGCCTTCATGCAAGGGCACAGGAAGATGTTTTAAAAGTTTTTGAAGACATAAAGGAGAACATTCAGATAATTTACACAACACATTCACCACACCTGATCAACATGAACAAATTGTACAGGTTACTGGCTGTGCAGCGGGCAATTGAGGATGATATGAAAAGTGAAACTGTAATATTTAATGCCAAATCGTTAAATGAGGCTTCCACGGATACACTTTCTCCTATTTACACCCTGATGGGAACCAAAATGAGTGACCACCAGTTTGTGAAAAAGAAAAATAACGTCATAGTGGAGGATATGCCAACCTATCACTATTTAAAATCGTTGTTCTCCATGCTGGATTTTAAAAAGGAAATCTATTTTCTACCTGCTACTGATGTGCTGAATGTACCCACTTTAGTTAACCTCCTTCTGGGCTGGAAACTCGATTATTTTGTATTATTGGATGATGACCAGTCTGGGAACCTTGTGTATAACGACCTGAAAGCCAACTTGTTCAATAATGATGAAAAACAAGCATCCAGGAAGCTTCTTAAGATGGAAGAGGTGTATAATATCGAAGATCTTTTCTCTACCATCGATTTCAAAAATTTTATCCTTCATGAGCGGGTTGGCATCACGGAGTCGAACTCTGAATATATCGAGAACAATAATCTGTCAAGAAATATGCTGGCATCGGGCTTTGTCCTTCACATGCAGAACAAAAAGATCTCTCTTGAGGATTTTGATGATGAGACAAGGGAGAATATCGATGGCCTGGTTCGCAAACTTGAAAAGATACTTTCCTGAGATCCTGATCCCGAGTACTCCCCCCCCGAGTGCTCAGGGGGGCACGGCGGGACAGGATGACTTTGGAAGGTTGTTATGCTGAACTTGTTTCAGCATCTGATAGTCAATACCTTATTATTTTTTCCACACTGTTTTTATTCATGTATGTTTTTATAATCTGGTGGATATCCCTGTTGTCTTCATATATTTTTATACAATCGAGAAAAGATTCCAGGTGCAGGTATGATTCCTCCACATCGAGGTAACCAAAACCGATATATTTTCCCTGTTCTACCTGGATAACAGATCGCTCCGTGTTACTCCTGCCTATATCGATGATCAGGAAATTTTTATTCTCATAGTAAAAGGTCCCGATAGCCTTGGTAACCCGGTTGTTATATATTGCAGCCGATTCCTTGCCCACGCATGCACCGTTACATTGTCTTATTTCATAATGAAAGCAGGCTCCATCCGTTTCATATAAACCACAGAGTTTCTGGCACAACCAATGTCTTTCAGATAATCTGGAGAGTACGGTAGCAGCTTCTGCTTTTGAAGTAAAACATGTATGTGGTGTTTCGTTAGCTCGTCCCGATGTTTTATCGATTTTAAGATTCAGATAACCATTTTTATCCTTAAAAGAGTACAGGCCGTACTGCATTGTTTTCCGTTTTTGTGCACGATTATAGAAGGGAACGTGCTTCTTTATCTCATTCGATTCCACCAGCAGGGCTACCAGTTCGCTGCCGGTGAGTTCATATTCGATCTGTGCAATACTTTCCTTAAGTTCAATCGATCGCCTGGAACCATTATTACTCAGGTGGCTTAAAATACGTTTACGAATGTTTTTACTTTTGCCAATATAAATAACGTGGTGCTGGTCGTTAAGGAAATAGTAAACCCCAGTTTCCTCAGGAATATTATCGAGATAAGCCTGATCAAGATTGGGATGCAGGTTTTTCAGGTTTGGACGGGCAGAAGCAGCCAGTATATCTTCAGCTCCTTCCTGGTTGCTTTCTCTCAACAAGATCTTAAGTAATTCAACAGTCGCCAGGGCATCTCCGGCTGCCCTGTGCCTGTTCTCAATTTTAATGCCCAGGTCACCGCAAAGTTTTCCCAGGCTGTATGAACGGTGACCCGGGATAAGTTTCCTGGAAAGCTGCAGTGTACACAAATTATTTCTTATGAAATCGAATCCCAGGCTTTTAAATTCACTCTTGATGAACTTATAGTCGAAACTGGCATTGTGAGCCACCAGGATTTTATCTTCAGTTATTTCGACAATTTGCTTTGCGATTTCATAAAATTTGGGCGCATCAGCCACCATATCATCATTTATACCGGTCAGCGAAGTTATGAAATAGGGTATGGGCTTTTCAGGATTGACCAGTGTGATGAATTCATCAATAATTTTCTTTCCATCGTATATATATACAGCAATTTCAGTGATCTTTTCTGTCCTGGGACTTCCCCCTGTGGTTTCTATATCGACAACGGCATACATATCTTTCATTTCTAACTGCGGCAGGGTAAAAGAATAAAATAATTCCAAAATTATGAAACCGGCGACTCTATTTTTTTTAACATAATTCTCCCGGTTTCCATAGCAACCTGCAACCTGTAACTTTTATCCGATATTGATCAAACAGGAATCAAAGAGGTAGGGTGCCAGATATAAATAGTTATCGGCTGGGTCGCAGCAAAGGTAATTCTCCGGGAAGCATATAGGTACTGTTAAGGTTATGATCTACCCTTATATCCCAATTTAACCGATTGAACCGGCGCGGGTAAATACCCATCCGGTTGGCTCCGGAATAGGCCAGGAAAAGATCAAGGAAAATTATAGTGGCTCCAACGAAAACTGCGTGTGGCTGCCCCAGGGCGAAACCACTGAAAATAAGATATGCCGGATAAGCGGCTGCCATTGCAGAGAGTATAACCAAACCTGCCCCGAGGGTTTTACCTTTTGAATCAGTCTGCACATATCCAGACAGGATGTAAATATCTTTCATAGGGACAGGCTTGTCACCAACCACTATGGTCTGTTTATCTGACAGGTACCAAAGTCCCTCCAGTCTGCTTCCATCCAACATCTTGATTTTAATTGATTTATCCGTTCGTATGATGATAACTTTACCTGAATCCATTTTATTCACGAGGGCCAGTTGTCCATACGAATGGTGACTGTCCGGCTGGGCAATAGCCACCCCGCCCATCAGGCAGGCTGAAATAATTAATATGAATAAATGAAAAGACTTTTCCGGTTCTGACATTATTCTTTAAAGATAATATAAATGGAACTCCTGAGAACATTAATGATTGTACGAATCCGAACATAGTCTCTTGAAATCGTACATGATTTCTTGTTGATCGTTATGTTTAAGTTCCTGTATTATAGTGATATATAAAGAATGGAACAATAAATGCAGGAGACCTATCATCATACAAGCATCTTTATGTACCTGATGGCAGATACTGCATCCCATATTGATAAGATTCGTACTGAAAACGAGTATCACGATTTGTCTGAAAGACTACGCATTTTGCAGCGTACCATTATCCAGCTAATTATGATAAAGGAGGAGTATGAAGATAAGATCGCTGAATACCTGGAGCATCACATCGATAACAACAGGGAAAGTTAATCATCGTACTAATCCTTTCTGAAAACAAGCAATTCTTCTTTGTTGAACAGGGTAACAAAATCTTCTGTGATCCTGCCATTTTTATCCCTGATCCTGTCGGTACTCAGGTTAAGGTGTTTCGCCATGAATTCATAGGCTCCCAGGCGTTTGGAGAGACCATAATCATGTCCTTCCTTTTCAAGGTGCAGGTTTTCAACCAGGTGCTCACATCCGTACAACCGGTAAACATTTTTTATATATGGATATTCCACATCAGGTGTGTTCTTTGTCCAGTCTTTACCATCCGAAATAATCAGCATCGGTCTTGGCGCAGCCAGCGCAGCAATTTCAGCATTGTTGGTTTCATGATCCTTGCTTTTGTGAATGGGCATCCCACTTTCACATATGCATCCTCCGAAGAAATGAGCAGATACCTGGACTACAGGGACAGAGACATTTATGCGCGGGTCTACTGCTGTGAGTATAAAGGTTTGGGTCCCACCGCCGGAGGCCCCGGTAACTCCAATCCTGGAGGTATCGACTTCCGGTAGTGAATATAGAAAATCAACAACACGAATGCTGTTCCATGTCTGTAGTTTTAGAATATATGGGAATTTGTGGCTGTACCTGGTGTTTTCTCCATAACCTACCATATCATAAGCAAATACAACAGCGCCCATCCGGGCCAGTGCAGCACAACGGTTTTGCATATCATCCCGGAACCGTCCGTAATCATCAGGTTGGCTCCAATGTCCGTGGGGGCAGAGAATACCTGCATAGGGACCTTCCAATCCATCAGGACGGTACAGGTTGCCGGTAACCATTAAGCCGGGTAAACTCTCAAATGCGACATTTTCAACTGTGTATCCATCACATTTCTTCCTGTACTTTATAACAGGATTTAAATTGCATTTCTGAGGGTATGGATTTAACCCTGCACCTTCGAGGATCTTATTTCTGATCATTGATGCTCTCTGTTCCCATTCTTCTCTGGTATCATATAATGAGGCAAAATGAGCCAGCTGATCCCTTGCTTCCTGCTCTGTCTGATAGTATCCACGACACAGGTATGTTGTATCGATTAATGGTTTATTGACAATTCCGGGGGGACGGTTATTTCGGCCCTCGATTCCGAGAAGTGCATCACCAATATCTGTTCGGCAACTGTCTGCCATGATACTGAGACGTTTAACTACTTCGGGATATATAGCTGCCAGGTTCGTTGATTCAGTGATGTCTTCCTTGAGATTGTATAGTTCCGGGTTTTCTATGCTATAAAGCCGGTAGGTTCCAGGCATGCCATCTTTTCCAATTTCAGCATCGATTATACTGCGATAACGGTGTGGAAAGACCAGTTTCCAGTCGCCGCTTATCATAGCCTGTAATTCGTTTTTCTGATAATAGATGAAATATGCGCTGTGCGGGTTTTGAGCATCGGGATCACCTGAAATAACCGGCCATGCATTGAGCCCGTCAATGTGTTTGTCAGGCAATTGTGCATTAGTCAGATGGGCAATGGTTGGTAATAAATCGATGGTCATAAGAGGGGTGGAGCATTCAGCGCCCTCAGGTATATGTCCGGGCCAGTGCATAATGGCAGGTACCCTTACACCACCTTCCCAGGAGGTTCCTTTACCTTCCCTGAGTGGCTCGGCAGAACCCCCATGTTCTCCAAAGATCAGCCATGGACCATTATCTGATGTGAATACCACTATGGTGTTATTAACTAATCCGTTGTCATCGAGGGCTTGCATTATTTGTCCTACCGACCAATCGATTTCCATGATCACATCGCCGTAGATCCCCAGACCTGATCTGCCGGCGAATTTTTCTGAGACATACAAGGGGACATGCGGCATAGAGTGGGGAACATACAGGAAGAACGGTTGTTCTTTGTGCCTGTGGATAAAATCAACCGCATGTTCCGTGTACCAGGTAGTCAGGTTAGACTGGTCAGGCTCTTCCATGATAATGGAGTCATTATGGTACAGTGGGATAGGTGGATGTCGACGGGCCCGTTCCCGCGGATTGTTCCTGGGATCGGGACTCATATCATTACTGTAAGGCAACCCGAAATACTCATCAAATCCCTGGTCTGTTGGCATCAGGCCCGGCCTGCATCCCAGGTGCCATTTCCCAAAGATGCCCGTGGCATATCCGGCCCTCTTCAACATGTCTGCTATGGTTTCTTCGTCCGGATTCAGACCATGAGTAGCTCGTGGTGAAAGGGCGCCATGGATGCCTAAACGGTTTGAATAACAGCCGGTAAGAAGGGTACACCTGGAAGCGGAGCAAACCCCTTGTCCCACATGAAAATTGGTGAAGCGGGTACCGTTTGCTGCCAGTTTATCTATGTTGGGGGTTTTTATATCCGAACCAAAACAGCCCAAATCATGATAACCCTGGTCATCTGTGAGAATTATCACTATGTTGGGTGGTGGCTTGTGCTTTTTATTGCATGAGGACACACTCAAAGCGAGTAATAAAAGGAGTAGGAGATTTTGAGGTTTCACTCGTTTAATATTTACCCCAAAATAAGCAATGCATTGGAATTAACAAAACCTATCACTCACACTCACACCTACCTCGTACCTGGTACCTCGCACCTCGTAAACCGTTGGTTGAAACCAACAGCAAATGATCTCCAATTACTCTTTTACAGGTCAAGTTTTTTCAGCACCTCTTCCTGTACATCTTTAGGCAGGGGCATGTATTGAAAGAATTCCATTGAATAACTGGCACGGCCACTGGTGATATTCCTCAGTTGTGTGGAATAGCCGAACATCTCCATAAGGGGGACAATCCCGTTGAGTTTCTGGGATCCTTTACGAAATCTTCGCATCTGATCAACCTTTCCCCTCTTTTTATTCAGGTTACCGATCACGTCGCCTATGTATTCATCCGGAGTATTGATCTCAATTTTCATTACAGGCTCAAGTAAAACCGGCCTGGCTTTATTAAAGGCTTCACGGAAACAGATAGAACCACAGGTCTGGAAGGCCATATCGGATGAATCCACCGGGTGGAAACTGCCGTCCAGTAACACAACTTTCACATCCACGACCGGGAATTTGGTAAGGATCCCATCATCCATTGTTTTAATGATCCCCTTGCTTACTGAAGGAACAAACTCAGCAGGTATACGGCCTCCTTTAATATGGTCGATAAATTCGTAACCATTTCCTTTATTTGGTTCGATACGCATTACAGTATGGGCAAACTGACCTTTACCGCCTGTTTGTTTAACATATTTATATGAGTGCTCAATTTCTGCTGTGATGGTTTCGCGTAATGCTACTGCAGGCTCACCTGTCTCTGTATCTATGTTAAACTCATGCTTGAGCCTGTCCATAAGTATTTCAAGGTGAAGTTCACCCATTCCGGAAACAACTGTTTCATCTGTTTCACTATCAAACCGAACATGGAAAGAGGGATCTTCATTTGCAAGTTTGCCAAGGGCTTCACCCATCTTGCTCTGGTCTTTCCTGGTGACCGGGGAGACCTTAAGTTCAATTACTGCAGGAGGTACGTGGATTGACTCCAGGTATAATGGATTATCCGGATCACAGAGGGTATCACCTGTTTTTGTGAATTTCATGCCTACCAATGCAACAATTTCTCCGGGACCTGCTTCACTGATCTCTTCCCGTTCCTTAGCATGGATCCTGAATACACGTCCGATGCGCTCATTCTTTTCCTTGGTTGAATTCCTTATCTGCATGCCGCTCTTCAGTTTTCCCGAGAAGATCCTTATAAAAGTTTGTTGACCCACGAACGGATCGTGGATGATCTTGAATGCCAGGGCTGAGAATGGATCGTTCAGGGAAGGATTTCTGGTATGCGATTTCTCCTCATCATCAACATCCATACCAACCACAGCACCAACATCTATGGGAGAGGGCAGGTAGTCTACCACAGCATCAAGCAGCAGTTGAATGCCTTTGTTTTTATAAGCTGCACCACATATGACAGGAGTGATAAGCAGTTTAAGTGTCGCCTCCCTGGTGGCCCGTTTGAGCAGTTCAGAGGGTACTTCTTTCTCTTCGAGATACAATTCCATGATCTCATCATTGAAATCGGCCAGTTTCTCAACCAGAAATTCCCTGGCTGCTTTACATTTAGGCTGGTATTCTTCAGGGACGGCAATTTCGACCCGTTTAAAATCATGGAACTCATATCCTTTGCAGTTGATGATATCCACCATCCCTGCGAAATGCTCCTCTCTTCCTATGGGTATCTGTAAGGGCACTGCATTGGCATCAAGGTATTTATTCATTTGTGATACCACATCATCGAAATCAGCACCTGTCCGGTCCATCTTATTGACAAAAGCAATCCTTGGTACACGGTACCTGTCAGCCTGGTTCCATACTGTTTCACTCTGGGGCTCCACTCCGCCAACAGCACAGAATACAGCCACCATGCCATCAATTACGCGTAATGAACGTTCCACTTCAATGGTAAAGTCCACGTGGCCTGGTGTATCGATCAGGTTGATCTGGTGATCTTCCCATTTACAGGTAATAGCAGCAGATGCAATGGTGATCCCTCTTTCCTGTTCCTGCTTCATGAAATCCATGGTAGCCTGGCCATCATGCACTTCACCCATCTTTCTTGAGGATCCTGAGAAAAAAAGCACCCTTTCGGTAACGGTTGTTTTACCGGCGTCTATGTGTGCTGCTATACCAATATTTCTTAGTCTTTGCAGGGGCATTTAATTATGAATTTAAATCAAGGCGGCAAAAGTATATAATATTCATCATGTTACGAAATGGATAGGCTAAAATACTGATAAATAAATGTTAAATGCGTGAACGGTGAGCAAAGGGTATGTTGGAGTCGGGTGGGATGAGTGGATTATTTTTGAAAATACATTGCCTGGCATATCTTAAATGAATAAATTTAATATAATAATGCTTTATCATTCAATAACTTAAATTTACTATCAATGGATCAGCCATCCTTCCAGTATTATAACCAGGACACCATGTATCACTGGATAGAAACCATGGCCAACCTGGGTCCCAGGAGGGCAGGAAGCCCGGCAGGTCATAAGTGCGAGGAATTCCTGCTTGGCAAGCTCCGGGATTTTGGCCTGGAAAACATTCGAAAAGAGCCCATTAACGTTGAATCCTGGGAGTGCACCGATTGTTCATTGGATATATTTAATGGGACCGGTTATCAGAATGTGGCGGCACAATGGATCCCTTATTGTGCTTTTACACCTGAGGAAGATCTGGAAGCAACTGGTTTATGCAGATCCGTCCAGATTATTTCAGGGGAGTAACTGGAAAGGTAAAATTGTCGTTACCGATATATGCTTCCCAAAGCTGGATGTACAGTTGCTCCGTAAATTTTCTTTTGGTTTTTCTGATCCGGATAACAATATGGATGCCATTGACCATCCTGCAACCTGTAACCTGTAACCTGCAACCTGTAACCTGCAACCTGCAACCTGCAACCTGCAACCTGTAACCTGCAACCTGCAACCTGCAACCTGCAACCTGCAACCTGCAACCTG
>CAYZEZ010000029.1:0-24586 GCA_964477295.1 uncultured Bacteroides sp.
TTTTTTTATATATACTCATTGCCAAGCTTAATCTGTACATCACGGACAAAGTTCTTTATCTTTTGTTCATCCTCCATTTTGCACACCAACAGGATACCCTCCGATTCCACTACTATGTAATCCTTTAATCCCTGCAATACCACAAGCTTATCTCCGGGAACATTTACAAGGCAACCTTTCAGGTCGTATTTGATTACCAGATCACCTACAATAGAATTTCCATGCTCATCCTTTTTAATCTGCTCATGAAGGGAGCCCCATGTGCCCAGGTCAGACCATCCAAATTCAGAAGTTATCACATGCACCTTTTCTGCTTTCTCCATTATACCATAATCAATAGAAATGTTTTTGCATTCAGCATAAGCATCTACAATAAATGCTCTCTCACCTTCAGTATTATAATTATCCTGGCCATCGGAGAAGACCATGCTGATATCCGGCAAATACTGCTCCAAAGCATTCAGTATAGAAGGCAATGACCAGAAAAAGATCCCGGCATTCCAATAAAACTCGCCACTCTCAATAAAAACCCTTGCCATTTCAATATCCGGCTTTTCAGTAAAAGTCTTCACTTTGTACAGGTTCTTCATCTTACTCTTTGGCCTTGAGTCCTTATCAACCTGAATGTATCCATAACCCGTCTCCGGGCGACTTGGTGTAATTCCCAGTGTGAGTAATGCCTCCTGTTCCTCAACAAATTCCAATCCCTGCTGTACTACCTGGATAAATTTATTCTCTTTAATGATTAAGTGATCAGAAGGAGCAACAATCATTGAAGCTTTCGAACTTCGCTGTTTAATCTTATATGATGCATAAGCAATACATGGTGCAGTATTACGGCGCAAAGGTTCAAGCAAAATATTATCCTCAGCCAGCCCGGGTAACTGCTCCTTAACCAGGTCACCATAAATTTCATTGGTTACGACAAGGATATTCTCTTTGTCAAAGACTTTTAAAAACCGCCCATA
This sequence comes from uncultured Bacteroides sp., assembly GCA_964477295.1. Lineage (GTDB taxonomy): Bacteria > Bacteroidota > Bacteroidia > Bacteroidales > SM23-62 > CAYZEZ01. Next base: position 969 of record CAYZEZ010000029.1, read on the forward strand.
CGTTTGCTGAAGCAGTGTCTTGCCCATACCAAGGATATCCAGAAACTGCTTGGGATGGTCTGTTCTGCTTAAGGGCCAGAACCTGCTCCCCACTCCACCGGCCATAATAATACAATAACGATCTTTGTTCATATTATTAACTTTTCATAGGTTTCCCGATAAAATCATATTAATATATGAAAAATGGAGGGACTTCCCTCATTTTTAATCCTTTTTTGGAACATACCAAATCCTGTCAAGTATCAAAATATTGCTAATTTTACTCAAAATACAATGACCATGAGAATTTTCTATCATCTTGGCCGATATTACATCCTTATGGGTAAAGTATTTGCCAGGCCGGAAAAGAGAAAAATGTACTACAAAAAAGTGATGCAGGAGATAAACTCCCTGGGTATTAATTCGATGTGGATAGTTATTATCGTTTCCGTTTTTGTTGGTGCAGTCATTGCCATCCAGACTGACTATAATATTGAGAGCCCTCTCCTTCCCAGGTATCTTATTGGCGTGGGTGTTCGAGACATGCTTTTTCTGGAATTCAGCTGTACCATGGTGGCACTTATTCTGGCCGGGAAGGTAGGTTCCAGTATATCTTCTGAACTCGGTACCATGCGCATTACAGAACAAATTGATGCCCTGGAAATCATGGGAATAAATTCGGCAAGCTACCTGATCCTCCCAAAAATCATCGCTGCCATGTTCTTCTTCCCCTTTCTAACTATATTGAGCCAGGTGGTAGGAATGCTTGGAGGATTTATGGCTGCAGTGTTTACTGACAGCACAAACCCACAGGAGTTTATTTACGGATTGCAATATGGATTTTATCCCTACTATTTTACCTATGCACTAAAAAAAATGGTGGTGTTTGCATTTATAATCACTTCCGTTTCGTCATACCATGGCTATTTTGCTGAGGGCAGCTCACTCGAAGTGGGGAAATCTTCCACCCGGGCTGTGGTATTCAGTAGTATTATAATACTCATGTTTAATCTTATTCTAACAAGATTGATCCTGCGATGATAGAAGTTAAGAACATCTCAAAATTATTTTCCGATATCAGGGTGCTGGATGACATCTCTGTGTCTTTCGATAAAGGCAAAACAAATCTGGTTATCGGAAAAAGCGGATCAGGAAAAACGGTCCTGCTAAAATCCATCGTAGGTCTTCATGAAATTGATGAGGGAGAAATCATTTACGACGGCCGGTCATTTACCAATATGAATTTCAAGCAACGAAAAGAGATCAGGAAGGAAATGGGAATGCTGTTCCAGGGAGCCGCCCTGTTCGATTCATACACGGTAGAGGAAAATGTAATGTACCCGTTAAATATGTTTACCGATAAAAGCCCGGAAGAAAAAAAAGACCAGGTGAATTTCTGCCTTAAAAGGGTTAACATGGAAAACTCCAATGCCCAGTATCCGTCGGAACTGAGTGGAGGTATGCGTAAAAGAGTAGGTATTGCAAGAGCCATTGCAATGAATCCTAAATACCTGTTCTGTGATGAACCTAATTCAGGATTGGATCCTCAGACAGCAATATTAATCGACAACCTGATTAAAGAAATTACAGTAGAATTTAATATCACTACCATTGTTAATACCCATGATATGAATTCTGTCATGGAAATTGGTGATAAAGTTGTGTTTATTTATGAAGGGATAAAGTGCTGGGAAGGAACCAAACACGATATCCTCACTGCAGACAATGAATATCTGAATGATTTTGTCTTTGCCAATTCCCTGGCAAAACAATTAAAAGAACAAAAGAACACAACATGAAAAAGAAGGAACAAGGATTCGAAACGAAACAGGTTCATGCCGGACATTTCAAAGATGCTTATGGCAGTGCTGTCGTTCCCATATATCAAACCTCAACCTTTGAATTTCTCGATGCAGATCACGGTGCAGCCTGCTTCGCCGGTGAAGACAGTGGGTACATCTATTCCCGTATCGCAAATCCAACCATTAGGGCTTTTGAAAATAATATTGCATCCCTCGAAAACGGTTTTGGAGGAATCGCCACCAGTTCGGGAATGGGTTCGGCCACAACTATTTATATGGCACTCCTTGGACAGGGCCAGCACATCGTCAGCACCGATGCTATTTACGGTCCGGCCCGCTCGGTGATTGAAAATCATTTTTCTCGGTTTGGAGTTGAGTACTCTTATATCGATACCTCTGATACACAAAATATTTTGCGGGCCATTCAACCTAACTCCAGGGTATTATATATTGAAACACCGGCCAATCCAACCATGCAAATAACCGATCTGAAGGCCTGTGCATCCATTGCCAAAGAACACAACCTTACACTGGTCGTCGATAATACTTTTTGTAGTCCCTTTCTGCAAAATCCTCTGGATCTGGGAGCTGATGTAGTATTTCATTCGATCACCAAATTTATTAATGGACATGCCGATGTGGTGGGAGGTGTTATTGTCACAAAAACAGAGAAACTCTACAAGAAGATCCGCCCCCTTATGGTGACCATGGGTTGTAACATGGATCCGCACCAGGCATATATGGTATTGCGTGGAGTTAAAACACTGTCTGTCAGGGTAGAAAGAGCCGAACAAAACGCAATGATGATAGCAGAATACCTTGAAAAACACTCCAAGGTAAGATGGATAAAATACCCGGGGCTTCCTTCCCATCCACAATATGAACTTGCCAAACAACAGATGAAAGGATCTGGCTCAATGATCAGCTTTGGCCTCAAAAATGGATTTGAAGGTGGCAAAAATCTCATGAATAATGTCCGGCTTGCTAAACTGGCTGTTTCCCTGGGTGGCGTTGAAAGCCTCATCCAGCATCCCGCATCCATGACCCATGCCATTATACCTGAAAAAGAAAAACTGAAGGCCGGCATCACACCCGATCTGATCAGACTCTCAGTAGGCATAGAAAACATTAATGATCTTCTTGCCGATCTTGAAGAGGCATTGAAAAAAGTTTAGCAGTAATGAGCATAACAGGCATCCTCCTGGCAGGTGGTAAAAGTTCAAGAATGGGGACCGAAAAAGGAGAGATTATCCTGAATGGTAAGAAAATGATGAATTTCCCGCTGATGGCTCTTGAAAGTGTATGCGACCACATCCTGATCAGTACCTGTAATGAATCTTTTAAATATCCTGAATACCAGGTCATTTGCGACGAAATCCCTGGTCTGGGTCCTATTGGAGGGATATTAACCTGCTTGAAAAAGTCTGATTCAGAATTAAATATTGTACTGTCATATGATATGCCTTTTGTCTCATCTGAATTACTCTCCTATTTAATCAAGCACTCCGCCGGATTTAATATCACAGCCCCTTCACTGGAGAACCAGCTGCCGGAGCCACTTTGTGCCATATTTCACAAAAACACTGCTTCTGTTATAACCGATTCAATCCGGAATAAAAATTATAAGGTTAATGATCTTTTCAGGCAAACCACATTTAACCACGTAATTATCCATTCCGAATTGCCATTCTTTAATCCCTTTGTATTTTATAATGTGAACAAGCCGGATGAATTTGAAGAGATAAACCAAATGATTAAATCCCACCATTCCAATCCCGGAAAAAATCATGAAGGAAATAGCGGAGAGTAAATGGTTAAAAGCAAGTGTTACAGGCAGTTTGTGGGCAAGTTTTGAAATCATTGCAGGCAGCTTGTTGCATAATCTCAGGATCCCTTTTTCAGGTACCATGCTGGCAGGCTTTTCCATCATTCTGTTGGTCGGATTTTTACAGATATGGCCGGTCACCGGATTAATCTGGCGTGCTGGTATAATTTGTGGTTTGATGAAATCGCTTTCACCCAGTGCAGTTATCCTGGGGCCGATGACAGGAATCATGATAGAGGCATTTATCCTGGAAGGTGTAATTCTTATCCTGGGCAGAAACATACCTGGATATCTTTTAGGCGGCTCCTTTGCCCTGCTCAGTGCTCTGTTGCATAAGCTTATTAATCTGCTTTTCCTTTATGGTAAAGATATTGTCAGAATCTATATTAACCTTTTTGAATTTTTAAAAAAACAATTGAATATAAAGGAAGTAGAGGCAATCGACCTGTTTTACTGGATTATTATAGCATATATTACTATAGGAGCATTTTGCGCACTGACGGGTTTCCTGATTGGCAGGATGGCATTAAAATATGAACATGAGTCATCAACACCCGGTCCACGAAAAAAACCGATTTCTGACCGATGGGATACTGTTCAGCCGGATCAGAAATTCCATGTTACCATGCTCTTCCTGCATATGGCATCCATACCTGCCATCCTCATAATACTTAACAAATACGGTTTAAACTTGTATACGCTTCTGCCAATGGTGATCTATATAATAACATGCACTTTATATTATAAGCGTATTCTCTCGAGGTTGACAAAACCCATTTTATGGATTCAATTTGTCCTGGTTACATTGCTGGCCGGAATTTTCTGGAATCCTCCCGAACAGTCTTCTCTTCCTTTTAACAATGGATTTATCGTAGGGATTGAGATGACTTTCCGCGCAATATTCATTATTACATCCTTTAGCGGATTGTCAGTTGAATTGCGTAATCCTTTGATTAAAAACTTACTCTTCCGGATTGGTTTTAAAAAACCATATCTGGCCCTGTCACTTGCCTTTAATTCTTTACCTGCCATTTTGGAACGGACACCAAACATTAAAAACTTATTCCGAAATCCTGTCCGATCCTTCGCTTCGTTACTGTTTGAAGCAGATTATTGGCTTGTTTCTTTTAAAAATCAGATAAATCACGAAATTTAGCACCATTCTAAATAAGGCCGAAGTCATTGGCATTCAACCATTAAATAGTTTTATATATTTTTATGTATATATATCTATATCTATATTATTATATAATATATGATAAAATTACTAATTTTGAATAAGGAAATATTTTGTAACTACTTCATTCACAATTCACCATGGCCGACAGGCGTGAATTTATCAAAATTGCCGGACTGGGTCTTGGAGGACTGGTCGCAGGAGGTGATGCATATCGTCATATCAAAGACATCTCAGGATTTTTTTCATCCATCGATGAAACCACTATTGACTTCACCCGGACCCCTACCTATTGCGAAGTTTGTTTCTGGAAATGTGCAGGCTGGGTACACAAAAACCAGGAGGGTAAAATATGGAAAATTACAGGGAACATGGAAGACCAGCATTCAAACGGACGTTTTTGCCCAAGGGGTACAGGTGGCGTTGGGATGTTCTACGATGAAGACCGTTTAAAAACTCCACTGATCCGAACCGAAGAAAGGGGGAAACAGGCATTCAGAGAAGCCAGCTGGGAGGAGGCCCTTGATTACATTGCTGCAAAAATGAAAAATATTGCTGAAGTACATGGCCCTGAATGCATCGCCCTGCTTACACATGGATCCGGAGGTAAGTATTTTTCCACCCTGATAAAAGCATACGGCTCAAATAGTATTGCTGCACCTTCTTATTCACAATGCAGGGGGCCAAGAGAAGTGGCTTTCTATTCCACATATGGTGATGGAGTACTAAGTCCTGAGCGCACCGACATCAGGGATACTAAATGCCTTGTTTTGATTGGTTCTCATATTGGAGAGAATATGCACAATGGCCAGGTGCAGGAAATGTCTGATGCCATCGACAAGGGAGCCAGTATTATTACGGTGGATCCACGATATTCTATCGCTGCCAGTAAATCAAAATATTGGCTGCCAATAAAGCCAGCAACCGACATTGCATTACTACTTGCCTGGATCCACGTGATCATATATGAAGAGTTCTATGATAAAAAATATGTAGAAAAATACACCATCGGTTTTGACCAGCTGCGCGAACATGTCAGAAATATGACTCCCGAATGGGCCTATGGGATTACCACCCTTAAACCGCAGCTTATCAGGGATGCAGCCATTGAAATGGCCCATGCCTCACCTGCTGTGATCATTCATCCCGGAAGGCATGTTACCTGGTACGGGGACGATACTCAAAGAGAACGGGCCATAGCCATACTGAATGCACTGCTGGGTTCATGGGGCAGGCGAGGTGGATTTTTCAATCCCGAACGGATTGACCTCCCGGAATGGCCACACCCTGCCTTCCCGACGCCAAATCGAAGCTGGAAGGATGCCTTTCCCGATAAATATAACCTTGCTGCTGAAACACTTGCTTCGGGTATTTGCGATGCAACAATCCCAACTATCAGCAAAGCGTGCAATTTTAAAGGATGGATCGTTAACGGAACCAACCTGATTGAGACACTCCCCGATCAGAAAAAAACCCTTGAAGCAATTCAGGGGCTCGAACTGCTTGTTGTGGTAGACACTATGCCCATGGAAATAACAGGATGGGCCGATGTCGTTCTGCCCGAATGTACCTACCTTGAGAGATATGACACCATTCGAAACAGCCCGCACAGAAAACCCGCCATCGCACTGAGAATGCCTGCCCACGAACCGATGTATAATACGAAACCAGCCTGGTGGATGGCCAAAGAACTGGCTAATAAATTGGGACTGGAAAAATATTTTGGATGGAAGGATATTGAGGAGTTGCTCGACTGGCAACTCGTGCAGATTGGTTCCTCATTGGAGGAGATGAAACGTATTGGCGTTAAAACATTCGAGCGATCCTATGACGATCTCTACTTTCATCCGGATGAGGATATTGAATTCTATACCAACAGCGGGAAAATTGAACTATTCAGCACTGAATTTTATAATGCCGGATTCGATCCGCTTCCCGTGTATACTCAACATGAGGAACCACCTGAAGGATATTACAGACTAAATTATGGCAGGGCTCCAATGCATACCTTCAGCCGTACCAGCAATAATCCAAACCTCACCGACCTGATGGAAGAAAACAGCGTCTGGGTAAATCCCAAGGTTGCAAGTTTATGGGATTTAAAAAACGACCAGTATGTTTACCTGGAAAACCAGGATGGTATCCGTTCCCAATTCCCGATAAAAGTCAGGATCACTGAGAGGATCCGTTGGGATTCTGTTTATATGGTCCATGGATTCGGACACGATCAGGAAAAACTGCATCGCTGTTTCGGGAAAGGAGCCAGTGATACATTACTCATGACCAGGGTACACGTTGATCCAATCATGGGTGGTACCGGGATGCGTGGGAATTTCGTAACATTTAAGTTTGAACCTGCGAAAATAACCACGGAATCATGAGGTATGCAATGGCCATAGATACAAAAAAGTGTGTCGGCTGCAGCGACTGTGTGGTAGCCTGTCAGACGGAAAATAAGGTCCCCATCGGTTATTGCAGGGATTGGGTGGTGGAGGTGATGGATGGCACTTATCCGCAGCTCGAAATTGAAATCCGTTCTGAACGATGCTGTCATTGTGAAAATGCCCCTTGCGTAAGATGCTGCCCAACCGGTGCAAGTCATTTCAGCGATGGCGGAGCAGTGCTTGTAACCCCGAAAAAATGCATTGGATGTGGTGCCTGCATTTCGGCATGCCCTTACGACGCCAGGTATCCGCACCCCGAAGGATATGTAGATAAATGTACTTTCTGTCTGCACCGTGTTAAGAAAGGCCTGGAACCTGCATGTGTGGCTACCTGTCCCACAAAATGTATGTATTTCGGTGACCTGGATAATCCAAGAAGCGATATATCAATGGTTCTTAATAAAAGAAAATGGAAAACATTAATTCCGGAAGCCGGAACAAATCCTCAGTTGTATTTCTTAATCTGATGACCAAATGAGAGAAGAGATCATTGTAAGCGGCAGAAATAATCCTATGATAGATCCCCATCTGCAGATCTGGCACTGGGAAATTCCCCTTTATCTGTTCCTGGGAGGCCTGGCTGCCGGAATTCTGTTCTTTGCCGGATTGCATTATATTCTTGGTAACGAAAACAAATTCAGCGCTGCAGTAAAGAAAACTCCGCATTTTGCTCCTATAATTCTCATTATCGGGTTGTTAGCCCTATTAATTGATCTAAATCATAAACCCTATTTCTGGCGTTTGTATACGACCATCAAATTTCAATCTCCGATGTCGTGGGGTGCCTGGGTGTTAATGCTGGTAACGCCTTTATCCATTATCTGGTCAGCCATGCACATAAACACCCTGTTCCCAACATGGGAATGGAAGGGATGGCTTAAAAAGCTGGAAGTATTCTTTAGCCAGTACAAAACGATCATGGCATGGACCATGGTGGTTTCATCGATAATCCTTGGTATATACACGGGTATCCTGTTCTCTGCTTTCAATGCCCGGCCACTATGGAATACATCCATTCTTGGTCCACTGTTTCTGGCATCAGGACTATCCACAGGAGCTGCAGCAAACATAATAATTGCCAGAGATCATAAAGAAAAATTGTTTTTCGCCAGGATGGATATTATCCTAATTGGTATTGAACTATTTCTGATTGTCCATATGTTTATGGGATTCCTGGCCAGCACTCAGGTCCAGATTGAAGCCGCCGGATTATTCCTGGGAGGACCATATACAGCTCCATTCTGGGTTTTGGTCGTTGGCCTTGGACTGGTTATTCCTGCTCTTCTCGAAATTCTTGAACTGAAAAAGTATAAAATACCGGTACTTATTCCAGCTATAATGGTCATTATGGGAGGTTTGATTTTCAGGTTTTTAATTGCTTTTGCAGGTCAGGAAAGCAGGTGGCTTTATTAAATTAATACATCAATTAATAATGGAAGATAACAGCATTTCAAAAAAAACCAGGCCCTATATAAATCCTTATCTGGGAGGTGTTTTGCTTGGTCTTGTACTTCTAATAGCCTTTTTTATTTCAGGGCGGGGATTAGGTGCCAGTGGAGCTGTGAAGAGTTTAACTGTTTCTGCAGTTCAAACCATAGCACCCAGGCATGCAGAAAATGGATTGTATTATAAGGATTACCTTAACACCCATCCTGGAAATCCATTAAGAAACTGGTTGATATTTCAAACAATTGGCTTATTGGCCGGTGGATTCCTTTCAGGAGCCATCTCCGGACGGTTGAAACTTAAAATAGAACATTCGCCAGGAATCACATCTAAGAAACGATTGATACTTGCACTCATTGGTGGTGTTCTTTTTGGTTTAGGTTCACAATTTGGCAGGGGTTGTACCAGCGGATCAGCGCTCTGTGGTATGGCTGTCTTGTCGCTTGGGGGTATCTTATCCATGATAGCCATATTCGGAACCGGCTTTGCATTGGCTTATTTCTTTCGTAAAAACTGGATAAAATCTTAAATATTATGGGACCATTAATCGCGTATAATATAATATCTGATAACACCAACCTGCTGTTTGCATTTTTTATTGGAATAGGATTTGGCTATATTCTTGAAAGTTCAGGATTCTCTTCCAGCAGAAAGCTTGTGGGTGTATTTTATGGTTATGATACAGTCGTATTGAAGGTTTTCTTTACAGCAGCTATAACCGCCATGGTAGGATTATTGTTTCTGAGCCTTTTCAAATGGATCGACCTGGATCTGATATATATCAATCCTACTTTTCTTTGGTCAACAATTTTCGGGGGAATCATTATGGGTGCAGGGTTTATTGTCGGCGGGTTTTGTCCCGGGACAAGCATGTGCGCAGCCTCCATAGGGAAAATTGATGCAATGGTTTTTGTTGCAGGCCTTTTCATTGGAGTTATTATCTTCAACGAGGGATATCCGATATGGGATGACTTTTATAAAGCAAAATACCTGGGTGCCCCAAAGCTAAGTACCGTACTTGGCATTAAAGATGGCGTCCTGGCTCTGATAATCATAGCCATGGCACTCATAGCCTTCTGGTTAGGCGAATTTTTTGAGAAAAGAAAAGAACCTGTCATTTATTAAAATATACAAATATGAAACAAATTAAACCAAGAATTTTGTTAGCCATTATTTTTATTCCGCTGGGTCTTATTATTGCTGCCATCCCGGCTAATACTACACATCCTTACAAACTGACCGCCGAACAATTACTCGAAGAGATCAACAGCAACATACAGTATTATTCTCCTGATGAAATTGCCGATATGATCATCAACCAGGACCCCTCCTTACAATTAATCGATGTTCGGAATCCGGATGAATATGAGAAATTCAGTCTTCCTGGTGCCATCAATATACCGCTTCCAGGCCTGCTTTCAGATGACTGGGAAGGATACCTCAACCAGGATACAAAAATTAATATCTTTTACTCCAATGGTACATTAAAATCAGACCAGGCATGGATGATTACCAGACAATTGGGATATAAAAATAATTATGTCCTGCAGGGAGGATTGAACTATTGGGTAGAAACAATTATTAATCCTATACCACCCGCTAATACCAGTCCGGATGAGGAATTTGCCAGGTACGACTTCAGGAAAGGTGCCGGACAGGCCCTGGGGGGATCTGTTTCACCAAATGAAACCAATCCTTCCACTGCTTCTCCTCTGCCCAAAATCAAACCAAAAAGCAACAAAAAAAGGGTGCAGGGAGGATGCTGAAATTGATATAGGATTTCCCAGACCTGCATCATGCACCCGCTGATCGCTGTTTACGGTTCACGGTTCACCGATTAACCATGAAGGCTGATCTGCCTGAGCAAATCAATCTTATTAATTGAAATGGTTTTCCCAGTTATCTGCAGGATACCATCTTTCCTGAACTCAGAGAGGATACGGATCACATTTTCCGTAGTCATGTCAATCAATTCTGCCATTTCTCTTCTTGAAATAGGCAGGTCAAATTGAGAATTTTTATAGATCTTCTCGGAAAATTCAAGTAAAATATACGCTATCCTTCCCCTTAGATTTTTCCTGCTTAAATCAAGGCGTGACCTCCAGATACTTTCAGATATCTGGCTCATTTTTTCAAGAAAAACCAGGCTGAAATTGCCATCCTCCTTAATGAGTTCTTTAATCACTTTAAGATCAACAAAACAAATAATTGATTCATCAATGCAGGAAATGGAAAAAGGATAGGTGTCGCGCGAAAAAATTCCCAGTAGTCCAATAAAATCTAAAGGTTTAGCGATGCTGATTATCTGAGGTTTACTGTCATCAGATTCCTGGAAGATTTTCACCAATCCTGTTTTTAAGTATAAAAACGACTCAATTACATCTCCCTGATTGCAGATTATTTCTCCCTTTTCAAATATTCTTTCATTTCTGTACTTGTTGACCCTTCTTAACTGATCTGTGTTAAGGTTCTCAAATATCATTGAGCGATAAGGACATGCCTTGCAATCAGATGTGTTAACCAATTTACTCACCTGCTGAACTATTGAAAATGAAGACAAACATATGACTTATAACATTTATGATATATATCATATTGTATATCTATATCTCTATATTTATATATACATACATTTGCAATCGCATTGAAGAACATTGACTTTCCCCGCAGCAAGCTGCGGGAAAACGAGTTCCTGAGTTCGGCGTAGCCAAACGGCGTAGCCAAACGGCGAAGCCAAACGGCGTAGCCAAACGGCAAAGCCAAACAGGCGAAGCCAAACGGCGAAGCCAAACAGGCAAAGCCAAACAGGCAAAGCCAAACGGCAAAGCCAAACAGGCGTAGCTAAACGGCAAAGCCAAACAGGCGTAGCTAAACGGCAAAGCCAATGCGATCGCAGGATTCAAATTTAACATTTAAATATTACAATAGTCTAATAATGAAAAAGTTATTAATCCTTGGCGCTGGTACCGGCGGTACAATCATGGCCAATAAACTCAGTAAGGTCCTGGATCAATCTGAATGGGAAATAACCATCGTGGATGCTGATAAGAACCACTATTATCAACCGGGTTTCCTGTTTATTCCTTTCGGCACCTATAATAAGGACGACGTTACAAAACCAAAGGCCGATTTTATTCCACCCGGAGTAAATCTTATCTTCCAGAAAATAGAAAAGATAGAGCCTGACAACAATAAAGTGATTCTGGAAGGAGGTACAATATTAAATTACGACTGGATGATTATTGCCACCGGGACCAGGATTGTTCCTGATGAAACACCAGGTCTTGTGGATAAACTCTGGCGTAAAAACATTTTTGACTTTTATTCCATTGACGGGGCTGTTGCCCTTCGTGAATTTTTCCGTAACTGGGAAGGAGGTAAAATGGTTATGGCCATCTGTGAAATGCCATTTAAATGTCCTGTTGCTCCTCTTGAATTCGTATTCCTGGCTGATGCCTATTTTACCGAAATTGGTATACGCGAGAAGGTGGACATTTCTTTCGTAACTCCCTTGCCCGGGGCATTCACAAAACCGAAATCCTCTCAAATGCTTGGTGAATTATTAAACAATAAGAACATTAAGGTAATCCCCGAATTTTATATCGAAAGTATTGACAATGATAACCAGTTGCTTAAATCATATGATGAGCAGGAAATCCCATTTGACGTATTAACCATAATACCGGTCAATATGGGTAGTGAACTTATTGTAAAAAGCGGCATGGGAGATGATCTTGGATTTATCCCAACAGATAAATTCACCCTGCGTTCTGAAAAATATGAAAATATTTTTGTCCTCGGTGATGCTTCAAACATTCCAACCTCTAAAGCCGGCTCAGTTGTTCATTTTGCTGCGGATATTTTATACGAAAATTTCCTTAGTGCAATTGAGAACAGGCCCCTGATGGCAAAATTTGACGGCCATTCAAACTGCTATATCGAAACCGGTTTCGGGAAAGGCTCAATCATTGATTTCAATTATGATACCGAACCACTTCCCGGCACTTTTCCTTTACCAGGTATTGGCCCGTTTGGTTTACTCCGCAATACAAAAATGAACCATTACGGGAAAGTCCTTTTCAGATGGATTTACTGGCATATACTGTTAAAAGGGAAAGAATTACCTATAGAGTCTGAGATGTCGATGGCAGGTAAAAAAATGTAACCCCAATTAATCCAAAATGACAATGGCAGATAAAGACATTCAGAAACAAATTGATGAGATAAATCTCAAATTAGATGAGATCTTAATATGTGCAACACAGCAACGCCTGAGAAGCGCACGACTCGATGATTTAGTTGCAGATCTTTCAATTGTTGGAAAAGATGCCTTTACAAGCACCGTGGCTGAACTCGACAAACAAGGCATCGAACTTAATATTGATGACATTAAACACCTTGCCTTCAAACTGATAAAGAATATTGACAAGTTCACTGATGTGGTTACCTCCTTTGAGAGTGTCCATGATCTGCTTAAAGATCTTGGTCCCGTTGCCCGCGAGGTGATTATTGACGTCATCAGCAAATTACATGAACTGGAACAGAAAGGGTATTTTGAGTTTTTCAGGGAAACAGGTAAAATATTTGATAATATCATCACTCATTATTCTCCTGAAGAAGTCAGGGCACTGTCCGACAACATTGTGACTATTCTGGATACCATTAAAAACCTGACACAGCCCGAAATGTTGCAGGCAATGAATAATGCCGTATTTATCTATCAGAAGCTTGATATTGACAATATCCCCGAATATTCCATTTGGAAAGCAATGAGAGAACTAAGAACTCCGGAAATAAAGAAAGGGATTGGTTTTATGATCACATTTCTTAAAAACCTTTCGGGAGAAAAGGCAATTACTGAAAACACTATTTCAAATTAAACATTATAAATTTTGATATTATGGCAACAAAAAACTATGCAGGAGTTAACGTAGAGGTAACCGAAGAAGGTTATCTGACCGATCCCTCACAATGGAATAAGGAAATCGCCGAGGAGATTGCAAAGGAAGAAAACATTGAGCTTACAGATAAGCATTTTGAGATTTTCAATTTTTTGAGAGAACAACATGATAAAGGGACTAATCTTACCATACGGATGGTTGGAAAATCAGGGATCGTAGACATCAAAGGATTATACCAGCTGTTTCCGGGTGGTCCGCTGAAAAAATCATCCAGGATAGCTGGAATTCCCAAACCAACAAGTTGCGTTTAATTAATAGCTAAAGACATGAACGAAAAAAACAGCCATCCCATAAAAAAAGTAGCCATTATTGTGGCAAAAGGCTCTATAGAAGATGTTTATGCCGGACTGGTAATGGCCAATGGCGCCGTGATGGAAGGTATTGAATGTAAATTGTTTTTTACATTCTTCGGACTCGATGCCATCATGAAAAAGAGACAGAACAAGCTGAAAACCGGCACAGTTGGAAACCCGGCAATGAGAATGCCCGGAGGGCTTCCATTCCCTACTTTATTGGGAATGCTTCCCGGAGTTGAAGCAGGTGTTTCGGCTATGATGAAAAAACAGATGCTCGATCTGGATGTTCCTCCGGTTGATGAATTCCTTGATATGATCGTTGCAGGGGGAGGGGAAGTTTATGCCTGTAAACTGGCATATGATATGTTCAAATTAAAAAGAGAACAACTATCGGAGCATGTAATTGATGTTATTACTATCGGGGAGTTTTATGAGAAGGCCGGTGGTGAAGGCAGCCAGATTATATTTACATAATTGAACCAGATTGACTAAATTGAGCTAAAATTTTTAATTAGTAATTGTCTCTTATAGGGGGTAATTCTAGTCAATTTAGCTCATTTTAGTTCAATTTAGCTCATCTCCTTTTAGTCCATTTCTTCATAATCAACATATTCTCCATCTTCTTTTGAGAACCGCTTCTTCTGTTTCACTGTCTGTGTGAATTTGACTTCTTTTTTCTTCTTATCCTCCGGTTTCCCAAAGAAAAACGGCACAATATACCTGTCCAGTATCCTGATTAGATAATAGATGACAATAATAATCAGTATTACCCGTACAATTCCCACGCATTCAAAATAAGACTATAAAAGTAGGAATAATTTGACACTGAACAACACGCAACCTTTACCATGCAATATGTAAACCGTTGGCTGGGGCCCCCGGCAATTGCTATCCATAAAATCTTTGTTAGTCGATCAGCGGTTTGTCTCTGAGTTTTTTCGGGATCTTCGCACAACCCCAGACAATATTCATCCCAAACCTGAAGTTAAAAGAATTAATGGTTTGTGGTAAAAGGTATGCACCAGGACCCTGGTCGGTAATAAAATACAGATTGAACGGACCAGCTCGAAGAGATAAGCCCAGTCCCAAATTTGCATAATAATTGCCAATTATTGAATAAGAGAGAGAAAGGCTGAACATCCGGATGGGCTGAACATTGGCAGAAAAGGTAAACTGGTTATACATTTTATAATTATAGATCTTAATCCTGTCGACAACACCAACTCTCAGCCATTCGAGCGGTTCATAGGCAACTCCCAGGTAAGCCTTGCCTGTCATCATGGAGGTATAAGGGCTCCTGGTAACCGTTATATCAAGCTGATTGGTTAAACTATCGAGCAATTCATCACCAAAGCTGGATCCTCCATCCGACCCTTTGCCACCGAAAAGTGTAGAGCTCGGATCAACTTCGACTCCTTCAAAAACAAAACGGCCGTTCTGCTCCAACGTATAACTCTCTTTTCTCCACCGGATGAATCCCAGGTCATTCACCGAGGCGGAAACCGACAGGAAATCAATGGGTCTGTATTGAAAGCCAAAGTCTACAGCAAACCCGGGATTCCCGGTACCCAAAGGGACTCCTGTGTTATTCTTAATAAAATCAACAGGATTCCCAAATTCAGGGAAATCAAGGCTTGCGCTATCCATAATGGCATGTCCTTCCTTATCCACCGGGATTTCAAGAAAGGGAGCTGTGGCACGGAATATCGAATTAGATTTAATTTCCCACTCAAATTCTTCCGTTTTTAGCGAAATATCTGTTCCTTTTGTAGATAAATTGGCAAGGCCAAGCAATAATTTCCCTCTTACGCCTACCGAAAGGTTGTCTTCATACTGATATGAAAAACCCAGTGCCATTTCATGATAAGCCCGCACATCCACACCCATTCCTCCAAAACTGAAACGATCCTGGTTTCTGTTCATGTTGAGTGCGAACTCCATAAAATCCCTGGTAAACCGGAAATCCTGCTCCACTCTGGTTGTCCAGTCAAGCGTAAAATAAAACTTATCTTTTCTCCATCCTATCGATATTGGATCAACTCCCAGATCAAACCTGATAATGTTCAGATCGCGCAATGATGCTATGAACGCATCCTTGTCACCGGTAGGATGCATAAAGGTTATCATCTGATCCAGGTCACTGTCATATTTGAATATATCGCTGTATTGAATCCCATTGGATTCAACATTAAGGTTTAAGGGCGATAACAATGGAAATCCCACATGCCCGTTACACTGGGGCTGAAAGGCAGGATTAAGTTGATTGGCCTGGGGAATCCCATACATGTGGTAAAATGTTGAACTCACCTGTCCATAGGCAGGCGTTGCCAGATACAATAAACCTGCAATGAAAAGAGGAAAACAATATTTTAAACATCTTATCATATCATGAAGATTTTTAGATCTGTGACTAGTTACCGCCCGTACTTTCAATTTTTGCATCCAGTGAAAGGGAAACCCTGAAATCAATCGAATAATGAGAGTAAAGCTTCACTGGTGTCTGCCCCTCGTCTGTACTTTCAATGGTTGCATTGATGATCAGGTACTTAGTCTCTTTAACTGCTTCAAAATTATCAGATACAACATGCACAGTTACTTCCTCTTCAGAGGGTAATGTGACAATCCCGTTAACAACATTCCCCGAAGGTAAAATGTTCGTGTTGTCAGCATTGAACAGCGAATCCAGAACATTATATGCCGAATCAACCATTAAAACCTGCAAATTAATATCGATCGGCATCCAGTTTGTTGTTAATATCTTGATTTCCAGTGAATTAATTTCAAAATCCATCTGCTCAACATTAAAACCAGTCAGGGAAAATTCTACAGTATCTTCCAATTTAAAATCCTCAATCCTGATATTCAGGGGCAATTCAATCTCGTAATCGACCGACAGCTTGCTGGTATCCAACACAAAATTCCCGGTCAGATCGCTTCCGGGAGGATTGGTCAGGGCGCTTGCACTAAACCTGAACTGGCTGATATTACTGTTTGTCAATTCGTTCAGGTTACTGATAGTGCTGTCAACCTGTATGGTAGTCGTTATAGTCTTGCCGAGTTCATTTAATTTCGGAGCCTTAATTATAAATGGAGTAGAACCGGGTTCAAATTCCAGATCAATGGTTGTATTTGTAGATGCGTAATATGCAGAAACATTATAAAGGTCAATACCTATGGGAACACCAACTGAATTATCGACAATCAGCCTGAACCTTGGATTTTCGAAATATATTATACCTGAAAAATCACCTGCAAATAACTCAAAGTCAAACACTTCATCTTCAATCAGGGTAGTGTCATAATCCCCTACTGATCCATAAACAACCTCGTATTCGATTTCCTCAAACGATTTTGTCATGCTGACATATTCACCCGCCGTGATGTCTTCTCCTGAATTTATCATATAATAAACAAAGTCAATAACCAGGTAAGAAGTGTCGGGATTGGTTTCATTATCCAGGTAAACCCAGTAACCATCGAGAGGTATCAGGTCTTCATTTGTAAAATCACCTGAAGCATCGCTGATAATCGTCTCCTTATAATAAGGCTGGCCATCTTTTTTGATGTTTTCGGAATAGGATGTCAATATCCCCTTGTGCTTCAATGTTGACCGGGTTCGATTCCGTAAAAATCCGTGCTTTATATAAACACTGTCAACCTGCCCTTTGTCTCCAAAGGAAAACGGATAATGCTTTGATATCATGTGAGGTATGGTATCTCCGGGATTCCCCAATGTAGCAGCTGCAACATCGTAAGGATAATCATAATAAATCTGTATAAATTGCTGATCCGGTATTTTGATCCAATCAGCCGCAGTGATATCATCCAGGTGTTCACGAAAAGCTATATAAATAAGATCATTTGAATCCGTATAGATCATTCCTGTTGAATCAGCATTGGCCAGGATGTCCTCAATTGACAGGGCTCCATAGGCTACAGGGCCGGTAAATGAAGGTTCATATAATATATCTGTATTATAATCCTTGGTAAACTCATCCGGAACACATGCCCACAGTACAAGTAAAACAACTGAAATAAATAATATTAACAACTTCCCTTTATGATTCATGTTAATTTATATTGATGTTGCCAGTTAAAGGTT
Source organism: uncultured Bacteroides sp. (assembly GCA_964477295.1). Lineage (GTDB taxonomy): Bacteria > Bacteroidota > Bacteroidia > Bacteroidales > SM23-62 > CAYZEZ01. The sequence continues at coordinate 19,001 of CAYZEZ010000029.1, forward strand.
ACCAGGTACTGTTTCACCTCGAACCTAGAACCCCGTAACCAGAGACTATTTTCTTAATTCTTTCATTGTACGGAGTAATTATATAAAAAGTTATGATCACTTCCAACTAACAGATTGAATTTACTGGTTGATTTACTGAGATATCCAATTGAAAACAGGGTTGATCCACTCAGCGGGAATCCCTTATATAACGATCCATCATTGTTTATTAGATAGATTTTGCTGTTTTCCGGCGAAACTACTCCAATCTTAATATCTGTACCGGAAAACTGGTATAATAACGGTGGCTGATTAATACGGGTCCTGAATGAATAATTAAACAGTTGTTTTTTATTGTATGAATACACCCTCATTTCACTGCCATCCAGAAAGATGAACTCCTTTTTTCCATTTCCATTTATGTCAGCATACTCAAAATAATGGTCACCGCTGAAATCTCCCAGCACCAATTCTTCCGAAGTCCCATCCAGGTATATAAAGTGCACATGTCCAGTGGTATCAGTAATAACAAAACGGGGCTGAACACCTGTGGTATTGCCCTCAAAGCTAAAATCGTTATTAGGTGATACCGGGAAGTGGTCAGTGACCGGGATCCTTGTTTTTCCTTTTCTGTTAAGTATGTAAACCTTTAATAAATCAGCAAATACAATATAATCCCTGTCGCGGAGCCGGAAATGTTGAACCGTTTGCTGAACCACATGATCGCTCCGGTCGAATTCCCAACCCTTAATAATCTTCCCTTCCTTATCATAAGCATATATTTTCTGATCTTCGGTAGCAACAAATAACCTGTAATTCCTGCTTTGTTCATAATCAAATACGGCGAGCCCATTGGTTGCAAAAGAGCGTAATTGTACCGGATATTTTTCTACCGGGTTTCCGTTTCTGTCAATCAGGTATATCTTCTCTTTCGTATTAAACAGGAATTGTAATTTTCCGTTTTTATAAAAATCAATCTGGTAGACATCACCCATGATTTTACCATCTATTTTCTGTTTCCAGAGAATTCGTCCCGAATTATTCAATAAATATATATTATTCCCCGTGTCCTGAACAAATATTTCTTTGTCGCGGGTGTAATGGTTGGTAACCAGAGTGGGTTTGATCCGGATTGGCTGCTCCAGGCGGCTTTCCCACACAGTCTGTGGTTCCTTTTGTATCTCCTGCCTGTATTTAATAAACAGGTTATTATATAACAGGTCTCCTTCAACTGTAACCTGAAATGCAAAAGCATGAAATTTATCAATCTGATCTTGTTTCTTTTGTAGTTTTTCAACAATATCTTCCCTTAGATATTTATTCATCAGGTCAAACGACCTGGATATATCCAGATAAACATAAATATTAGACCGGGAAGACAAATAATTTGATAATTTATGAAACTCCAGGTCACTTCTCAAATTACTTCTGAGCAGATTTGAGTGAACGTATTTTGAAAGAGCCTGAACAGAATTCCCAAATATCAGGTAGTTTTCGAAAAAGGTGAAATAATTATTTTTAGTACCCTGATAAATATCTCCTAAAATTAATCTGGCCAGGTTGCTGACAGGAAATTCATAGATCACCAGGTCAATACCATCATCCAGTTTATAAATATTCCTGTATGAATTCACATCTACCTTGTCTTTTTCAGCTATTTTCTCCAGCAATTCATTCAGCTTATCTTCTGCAACGCTGCGACCGATGGTCTTAAATACTAAAAAAGTATTCTGATCCCAATCATAATTCTTTATATCAGTGATCACAATACCTGCCTCATTATCTATGAAAGTACCGAACGCCTGTTCAATATTAATATTATATTTGCTATTAACAGACTGAATATCATTAACATACTGAATTCCATCATGTGTTTGAATATACTGGTTATACTTCTCTTTAAACACTTCATAATGGTCGAACCCGTATATTATAGCCCCGGCTACCTGATCAGGGATGGCTTCCTCCATATCAATTTTTTGTGGTTCCTGATCCAGGAAAAGGCTGAGGTATTCATCTGCCTGGATATCTGTTAATGTAAATCCGTTAAACAACAAAGCATCCTCCCGGATACTCAAATCGAGTTCAGACCATGCAGCAAACCGTGCAATTTTCTGAGCTGAACTCCTGTAAGGATCCTTAAAGAGCGACGAAAGCATTTCAGCAAATCTCTTGTAATTCAGATAAATATTGGCCTCAACATTTTTCCCGGCCGAGTTGGTCAGCTGGATGAAATTGGGGAGCTCTGTGATGCTTTTATTGATATCCAACTGGCGAATGGCTTCCTCAACCAATATACCGGAAGGACTGAGAATAATCAACCCATGAGTAAATGCAAGTGACCATTTATGTTTATTACCGCTTCCATGAATGTCATATATTTTCACATTTGAATATCTCCTTTCCGAAATACTTCCCCCATCACTTATCACCTGCTGGATGAACTGGAGTATTTGCCTTTCATTCTGAATATTGATCAGGGGGACATACATAATATATTCATATTTTTCCCTTCCCGATTTATGCAATGAAAAGGTTAACTTTTCCCGCTTATATAACTCTTCAACCTGGGGATTGGTCCTGATCAGAGAATCCATCATGATCAACTGAGTATTTACCTGGCCAAGTGCGGGAAACAGGGTTAATCCATCCCAAATCTCATTATGCTCCAAAACCGTAATTAAATCCTGGTCCATATCGGGACTGATCATTATAAGCGCAGCATCCTGAGGAATGGCCATTAAGGTATCTGCATGATTAATATTGGTTCGCTTCAGTCCAAAATAACCAACCAGTAAAACGGCAACAAAGGCAACAACAATAATCCAGATCAGAGGTTTCTTCATACTATATCATATCTATTTAGAATTGCGAACCTGATTAACCTATAAATATAATAGTTACTTCATACAGGTATAATCATAAAATTGTTAGTAACCCCCCCGCGAATGTCCTATATTCCCTGTAATTACAAGACAAGTCGTTCTATTTTTGTTAATATTTTTTTTGATGAGCTATCGAAACTCCCCGCCCCGTACGGTGAGAAACTGGCATCTTGTTGGATAAATATTTTGTGCCTGCTTCCCCTGCAACAGGCAGCGGGGTTTGCGCTCGCAGGATTTTTTTTAAGGATACCTATTGGAATGATTTTTGTGTAAATTTAAGGTTTACCTGTTTTTAACTTTTTTCAGGCTCCAAAAGTGCTTTCAATATGTCCCTGCAACGAATTACTATTTTCATTGGTGTAATTTTAATTGGCGTTAATGGTTTTTCCCAGGAAATTGAAATCAGAAACCAGAAAACCGGTAACCCGATTGAAAATGTTGCCCTTTACAATTCTTCAAGAACGGTCTCCACCTTATCTGATGAAAATGGGAAAGCAGATTTGTCCGGTTTTTCGCGACAAGACAGCATATATTTCCAGCATCCATCCTATAAACCATTGGCCAGCACCAAATCCCAATTAATCAGCAAGTCAATGATCATTCAATTAAGCGAAAGGTCAATCCTGATGGATGAATTTGTCATTTCAGCCTTTAAGGAAAAAGAAAAAAGGAATGAATTGCCCTTCATGGTTGATGTGCTTGAGCCGGAAACGATCGATCAATCATCTTATCAGACCGCTGCCGATATTTTGCAGGAGAGCGGAAATGTTTTTATTCAAAAGAGCCAGGGAGGAGGAGGCAGTCCTGTTTTGCGCGGTTTCGAAGCAAATAAAGTACTGCTGGTAATAGATGGAGTGAGAATGAACAATGCAATCTACCGGAGCGGCCATCTTCAAAATTCCATCACCATAGATAATAGTATTCTGGATCGTATAGAAATACTGTTCGGCCCGTCATCTGTTGTGTATGGCAGCAGCGCACTGGGGGGAGTAATCCATTATTACACCCGCTCGCCCGAATTTTCTGCATTCAGGGTAAACACATATGCTCAATACGCTTCCGCAAACAATAGTAAGGCTATCCATGCCGACCTGAATATCGGGAAAAAGAAAGTCGCCGATCTGTTAAGTATAACTTATCATGATTTTGGCGATATCAGGACCGGGAGAAACAGAAAAAGCAATTTTGGAGATTGGGGATTAACCAATCATTATGTGAAACAGGTAAACGGTACCGACAGCACTTTTCTTAATCCGGATCCTGAGATTCAGAAAAATACAGGTTATCAGCAACTGGATCTCCTGAATAAGATACGTCTGCAACTCTCGGAAAATTTTGAATTTGAACTGAACACACAATTCTCAACATCATCAAATATTGACCGTTACGACCAGTTGAATAATTACGATGGAGATGACCTGGATTACGCTGAATGGTATTATGGTCCTCAAAACAGGCTCCTGGCAGCTCTTGTTACACATTATATGAAGGAAAACAGGTTATTTACCAACCTGACAGCGACAATGGCCTGGCAAAGGATTGATGAAGACAGGATCAGCCGGCGTTTTCGTGCAGACGAAAGGCTTTTCCAGGAAGAAGACATTTCCGTGTATCAAATTAATCTTGACATGTTTAAGTTGATCGGAAAAGATCATCATTTTCATTATGGGTTGGATTTCAATTACAACGACGTTCAATCCGGCGCTTTTTATTCAAACATCCTTAACGGGGAAAGGCGGACTGCACAAACCAGGTATCCGGATGGAGGCAGCAATACTCACTCATTCTCTGTCTATGGAAATTATAAATGGAATATCAGCAGTAAGTTTATCCTGAATGGGGGTGCAAGGTATAATTATGAATTCATGGAATCTGCATTTAGCGACACTCTTCTTCCGTTTGATGAGATCCGTATAAACAACGGTGCACTGACCGGAAGCGCAAGCCTTGTTTATCATCCGTCACAAACATGGCAGCTGAATGCCATAGCATCTACCGGATTCAGGAATCCAAATGTGGATGACTATGGAAAGGTAAGGGCCAAAAACGAATTTATAACAGTCCCGAATGACCAAATAAAACCAGAATATACCTATAACATAGAGCTTGGCATCTCGAAAACCTTTCCGGGTTTCTTCCGGTTGAATGCAGTGGCATATAATACCTGGCTAACCAATGCAATTGTAAGGCAGGAATCCGGTTTAAATGGCGCTGATTCGCTGTTATATGATGGAAAATACTATACCCAAATCACACAATCGAATGCAAGCCAGGCTTTCATTCAGGGTATTTCAGTGACCCTGTTGGATGACATGCAAAACGCATTTTCATTCAGAAGTACACTTAATCTTACCCGGGGGGAGGATATTACCAATAATGAACCTCTAGCCCATATTCCTCCTGTTTATGGCCGGACATCAGTAGGTTATGACCATAAAAAAATATCCGGCACTTTTAGTATTGTTTACTGTGGCCTGAAAAAGCCAGACCTTATGTCGCCATATGGTGAGGACAATGAAGATGAAATGCTGGCAGGAGAAGGATTTCCGTCCTGGACAATTATCAATATAGGATCAGCCTATCAACTGACCAGCAAACTGAGGATACAGGTTTCGATTGAAAATATCCTGGATACATTCTATAAGCCATTTGCATCGGGAATTGCCGGACCGGGCAGAAATTTTATCTTTACACTCAGAGCTACCATTTAACCTGCAATCAT
>CAYZEZ010000030.1:0-24468 GCA_964477295.1 uncultured Bacteroides sp.
GGACTGATTAAAGATTCTGCAAAGCAATTTATTCAATTCAATGCTCCGGAATCAGGGGATGCATATCGCCTGTTCGTATATATATATGATGGTCATAATCATTTTGCCACAGCCAATATCCCATTTTTTGTACAATGAAATACTGAAAAAATCATAAAGAATGAAAAGATTAGCCTTTAAAATGAAACTATTTCCGGGAAAGAAAGATGAATATATCCGGAGGCATGATAATATCTGGCCGGAATTAAAACAATTGCTTAAAGATAATGGGATTTCAGATTACAGTATTTTCCTGGACGAAGAAACCAATACCTTATTTGCCGTTCAGCGGGTGAATGAAGATGCAGGTAATTCACAGGATCTTGGACACAATCCGGTTGTGCAGAAATGGTGGGACCAGAACATAGACATTATGGAAACTAATCCGGATCATTCTCCTGTAAGCATTCCGTTAACTGAAGTTTTTTATATGGAATAATGGATGTCAGCTGGGTTCTGTTCCAACACAAATTTGTTCAAAAATTAAAGGATGAATTCCAGAGAAAGAGTAATTGCTGCAATAAATCACAAGGAACCAGACAGGCCACCCATGTTTGTTACCCTTACGCCCCAGGTGGCAAAGGCATTATCAGAACATTTAGATTTACCGTACGAACCACCGGTAGATTCACTCTTGTCAACCCGGATCTCTCATATGGAATTGCTTACCCGGCTGGGGAATGATTGTGTAGGAATTGCAGCCTGTCCTCCTGATAATAATCCAACTACCACAGACAGCAACGGTATCATTACCAATGAATGGGGTATGAAATTTAAGCCTGCCGGTCTTTATAATGAATTTTATGAATACCCCCTGAAAGATGCACAATCGGTTAAGGATATTGATCAATATCCATTTTTCGATCCATTTGCAGAAGGCAGATTCAGGAAGGCAGAAAAGGCAATTAGAAAGTACCATGAAAAGTATGCAATCTTTGGCGACCTGGAAACAGCTATATTTGAAACGTCATGGTACCTTGTCGGCCTTGAAAAATTCCTTACAGACCTGGTAATGGAGAGCCCATATATAGACCCACTTCTTGATACAGTGGCGGAAATCAACCTGGAGACTGGAAGGCAACTGATAAGGATGGGCGCAGAAGTTTTGTGGGCAGGAGATGATTTTGGCTCACAACATGGGATGATCATGGATCCTGGTCTCTGGAGAAAAGTTTTCAAACCAAGGATCAGGTATATGTTTGAGGAATTTCGCAAAACCAATCCCGACATAAAGATCGCCTGGCACAGTTGTGGATCCATCCTGGAAATTATCCCTGATTTTGTTGAAATCGGCCTGGATATCCTGAATCCGGTTCAGCCACAGGCAAGAGGCATGGATCCGGCTTTCCTGAAGAATGAATATGGCAAAGACCTGGCCTTCTTTGGAGGGATTGATGTACAGGGATTATTACCTTATGAATCACCTGAAAAAATAAAAGATGAAGTGAAGAGGATCTGTGAGATTTTAGGTAAAGATGGGGGATATATCCTTGCACCTGCGCACAATATTCAACCCGACACGCCTGTGGAAAATATACTGGCAATGTTCGAGGCCGTTAAATCGATTTAAATCTTGTTAAATACTTTTGATATAAGTAATTTAGAAATTCATAAATTATATAACCTTAAAACACATGAAAAGAATTAAACTTTCGGCTCTGGCATTATTGTTGGCATTGTTTTGTCAGCCTTCTAATATATCGGCTCAGAATCAATCTGTTGAGCCTTTCCTTGGAAGCTGGGCATTAACCCTCGATTATAAGAGCAGTTCAGCCGGGTGGTTTGAGATCCGCCTTGATGAAGGATATCTCGATGCCGATATTTTATGGCGTTGGGGCAGTGTATATCCTGCCGACTTTGTTTTTCTCAATGGTGATCACCTTATCATTACAAATGGGAGAAATGTTGTCAGGACAAAGGACAAGGATGGGAATCCTTTAAAGACGAACCGGATTATTTCCTGGATTCAAGTCAAGTTAAAAGAAGATGGAAGCATGGTGGGAACAGCTTTCTTCCCAAGCCAGGATGGTCTTAAAGTGGAGTCTGTAGGATTAACCGGGAAAAAAATTCCAGAAATGCCACCCCGTCCCGATTTATCAAAAATTGAATATGGAAAGACCAGGAAACTATTTAACGGGAAGGACCTGACCGGATGGGAACTATTAGAAAAAGGTTCAGTCAACGGATGGAAAGTGGTTGACGGTGTACTGGTTAATAATCCTGTACAGAAAGAGGGTGAACATATCTCCTATGGTAATCTTCGGACAACTGAAACATTTAAAGACTTCAATATCAAGCTTGAAGTCAATGTCCCCAAAGGGAGTAACAGCGGTGTTTACCTGCGCGGAATTTATGAAGTACAGGTGATGGACAGCTATGGGAAAAAACTTGATCCGCATAATATGGGTGCACTTTACAGCCGGATAACTCCCTCAGTTTCTGCGGAAAAACCCGCCGGTGAATGGCAGGAAATGGATATCACTTTGTATAAGAGGCACCTGACTGTTATTTTAAATGGTAAAAAGATCATTGATAATGAACCTGTTAAAGGTGTTACCGGAGGTGCAATGACCTCTGATGAATTCATTCCAGGTCCGATATATTTACAGGGAGATCATGGAAAGGTTAGCTACAGAAATATCATAATGTCTCCTATCCTTGAATAAGCCGGAAGAGACAGGATAAGAAGGTTTTTATGCATTACCATTTGGCACAAAGACCTCAGGAATAAATGATCCATGACACGAAGAATTGAATTCATTCTATTTATATCTATATTGGTTTTTCCTATATTCGGACAGGATCTTACCTCATGGGAAAAAAGATCAATTATACAATCTCGAATTGATTCAATAAATCATGAATTCTCAGATGTTTATGATTACAGCCATGCAATGATCAATGGAAGGTTGCACCATGGCCAGCCCTACAACAGTATTCATCATCCTTATTTTTTGTACAACGAATGGGTCCCTGGAACAATCCTGACCCAATCAAATCAGTATCAGGATATCCTGATAAAGTATGATCTGCAGTCTGATAATCTATTGTATATGCAATATACCCTGGATGGTATTTATACGATCGAATTGCTGAAATCCTCAATAAGCGGATTTACCATCGGGGAACATACATTCATCCATTTTAAACCAGGCAGAGATGAAGGTTCAATTGCAAAAGAAGGGTATTATGAAATTATTTATGATGGTGAAACAAGGCTTATTAAAAAATGGTCAAAATACTATCTTAAAACAGAAGCCTATCCATATTACAAATTTGATGAACAACAAACAAAATACATTGAACGCTCCGGCCATTTAATTAAACTTAGTCACAGGTACAACCTAATGAAACTATTTCCAGAAAAGACACAGGAAATCAAATTGTATATAAGGGAACAAAATATTAAGATCAGGTCGGCAGATGAGAAAGAAATGGTGGATCTGTTAAAATACGCAGATCAATTGAACAGTGTAGGGGAATGAGATTAGCAATTCTTTTCTATATCATTCTTTTGATACCAATACCTGGCATTATATCCGGCCAGGAGGGTATATTAGTTAAGGATAACTACCATGGGAAATCATTTAAAGAATTCGCGGATTATATTGGGCAAAACAGCAATATCAGGATATTTTATGATCCTGCCTGGACTGATTCCCTTTATATTATACAGGAAGCGCAACCCTCCTACCTTAATGATGTGCTTGTCAGCTCCTTTAAAAACACTGATCTGCAATTTGTATGGATAAATGACGATTTGATTGTATCCCGAAATTTTAAGATCAGAACCGAATTACCCGATGACTTTATTTTAATACTGGAAGACGAAGGTCATTTGTCAGATAATCAGGCCATTAAGGCTGAAGTTGACTCAACCCTAGTCCTGAAGGGGGAAGAAGAAAGAGAATATAAAATAGTTATCCTGGGTGATCCGGCAGAACAAAACGGGACCATGGCCACTCTATCCGGAAAAATTAAGGAGGCTGCTACAGGAGAACCAATTGTGGGTGCCGTTGTATATGTGGAAAACCTTCAAAAAGGAACCATAACAGATCCCAATGGATTTTACCGGCTTTCGTTACCAAGAGACAATCACAACATTACCGTTCACTGTATGGGTTTCAGGGATGAACATCGTCAGATCAATGTTTACTCGGATGGTTATCTTGATTTTGAGCTGCAGGAACAGGTTACCCGCTTAAAAGAGGTAGTGGTTACAGCGGATAGATTCCAGAATGTGGCAGGACTTCAAATGGGACTGAACAGGCTTGATATAAATACTGTAAAAGAGATTCCTTCAAGTTTCGGAGAACGTGATGTTATGAAAACTTCTCTGTTTCTTCCTGGTGTTAAAACGGTTGGTGAAGGAGCAACAGGATTTAATGTCAGGGGTGGAAGTACCGATGAAAACCTCATTTTATTCAATAATTCCCCCGTATTTAATTCATCTCATTTCTTTGGTTTTTTTTCTGCATTTAATCCTGATATCATTAAAGATTTTAAGTTATATAAGAGTGGTATCCCTGCTGAATATGGCGGACGGATTTCATCCGTAATGGATATCAATACTAAGAACGGCAACAAAAAGAACTTCTCAGGAAGCCTTGGGTTGGGAATAATTACAACAAGGGCAATGCTGGAGGGTCCGCTGATCAAGAATAAATGTTCGATGATTATCAGCGGCAGAACAACCTATTCTAACTGGATTTTAAGACAAATACCAAATTCTGACATAAGTAATAGCAAGGCTTCATTTTATGACCTTACAGCTAAAATCAATTATGAAATAAATAAAAAGAACAGCCTCAGCCTGATTGGTTACAGGAGCTTTGATTTTTTCAGGTTAAGCCAGCTGACTACGTACAAATACTTTAACCACAATGCCGGTTTACAATGGAAACATACCTTTAATAATCGATGGATAGCCCAGCTTGAAACAATTCTTAGTGATTATAGCTATGAAATTACAGAGGAAGATAAGGAGACAACTGCTAATAGAATCAAGTACCATATTCAACATAAGGAAGTTAAAGGTAAATTCACCTGGTTCCCAAGGTTCGATCATACGGTTAAGTTCGGGTTCAGCTCAATCTTCTACGGGCTTTCCCCGGGTGAAAGATCTCCTTTTGGAGAGCAATCGATCATTTCAGACCTCACACTTGAATCTGAACAGGCAAGTGAATCGGCACTGTTTATAGATGATGAGTACAGGATCGGACCCAGTTTAACCGTTTATGGAGGATTAAGATATTCTTTATTTTTTCAATATGGTCCGCAATGGGTCAGCCTGTATAAAGAGGACATACCATTGTCGACATCAACAATTTACGATTCAATCTTTTACCCGGCAGGCAAGCTGGTTAAACCTGTTTACAGGGGTCCTGAGTTAAGGTTCTCTGTCAGGTACAAAATGGGCACTCTGAGTTCAATTAAGTTATCTTACAATCGTATGCGGCAATATCTCAACATGTTGTCGAATACGACTGCTGTTTCTCCAACGGATATATGGAAACTGTCGGGCCCTTATATAGCCCCGAAAATTGGAGATCAAATCTCGCTTGGCTATTATAAGGACTTTTCATGGAAGAACCTGGAGACATCGTTTGAGGTGTATTATAAACACCTGGCCAATGTGATTGAATACAAAGGGGATGCAAAACTTATGGTCAATGAAACAATTGAGGCCGATCTCCTGAGCGGGCTGGGTAATGCATATGGAATTGAATTCATGATGAGGAAACCATCGGGAAGGCTTACAGGATGGATCAATTATACTTATTCTCGCATATTCCTGAAGGTGGATAGTTATTTTTTTGAAGAAAGGATAAATGAAGGTGAATATTATCCGGGTAACTATGACCAGCCCCATGAACTCAATCTGGTTTCCAATTATAAATTTACCAGAAGGTTGAATCTTTCCAATACATATACATGGGCCACAGGAAGACCGATCACATATCCAGTGGCAAAATATACGATACGCGACATAACAATTATGCACTATTCCAACCGGAACGAATACCGTATACCTGATTATATGCGCTGGGATATTTCCTTGAACCTGGAAGGTAATCTGAAATCAAGGAAAATTGCCCATAGTTCCTGGAGTTTATCTGTTTATAATGTAACCGGCAGAAGAAATGTTTATTCCATATTTTTTACAAGGGATGAAACAAGGGTGGTGGGTAACAAATTATCTGTTTTTGCCAGACCAGTGGCATCATTGTCCTATTCAATAAGGTTTTAGAATGCGTGATACCAGAGTATATATTATCCTGGCCCTTTCTGTTATTAGTCTTACAGGTTGTATAGAGACATTCTATCCCTCATTTGAAAAATATGAGAACCTGCTTGTTGTGGATGGATTAATATCCAATGAGCCGGGACCATATACTATTTTTCTGTCCCGGAGTTTTCCGGCTGAAGAAAAATTTCCTGTTCCGATTGAAAAAGCCCTGGTCCGGATTATTGATGATTTGGGCAATGTTACTCCACCCCTGACCGAGGTTATTCCCGGAACCTATCAAACGGAAATGGATTTATTTACCGGAGAAGAAGGCAGATCGTATCAATTGCAGATACATCTTGCAGACGGAAGTGATTATGAATCAACCTATGAATTTATCAGGCCTGCCCCGGAAATAGATTCTCTCTACTGGCAATATGAAGAACAATATAACCGGTATAATAAAAAAATCCCGGGCATTCAATTTTATCTTAATTCAAATGGCCAGGAGAATAATACAAGGTACTACAGATGGGAATGGGAGGAGACCTGGGAATTTAAAACGCCATATTATATTCCGGAATTTAATGTTCCTGAAAGGTGTTGGAAGTATAACAGGTCGAGTGATATTTTTATTCATTCCACCGAGGATTTGAGTGAGGATATCATAACAGGTTATCCGATAGCCTTTGTATCTGGTGAAACGGATAGGTTATTGGTTAAATACAGCTTGCTGGTTAAACAATATTCCATATCAAGGAATGCCTATTTATACTGGAATAAGCTAAAAAGTACTAACCAGGAGATAGGTGGCTTATATGATCCCGTTCCCTCGTTCCTGCCAGGAAATATCAGGTGCACTACCCGTGAAGATGAAATCGTACTGGGCTATTTTCAGGCATTCGGCGTGAATAAAAAACGAATTTTCGTTGGATATGATGAAATACCTCCAATGCGGATTAATAAGGGTTTTGAATATTGTGACTATGCCATGGTTCCCAATGACTCAAGCCTGACGGCTCCCTATTTTAATGACGATTGGATATTTATAGGAATCTGGTCAGTGCCTGTTGGCGGTGGTTACATGGAAATGGCAAATTTCATTAACAGTGCAGCCTGCATAGATTGCTCGTTTACCGGAGACGCGGAAAGACCAGAATATTGGACCGATTAATCATCTCATGGAGAAAATTTACATTAAAATATTTATTTATATCTGGCTGGGCATTATGATCCCTGTTTTTAGCTTTTCACAGACCTGTCTGCCGGAAAAAATCCTGCTGCACACTGACAGGACTACTTATCTTGCCGGTGAAACAATCTGGCTGAAAGGCAGTATTGTGGATGCCTGGTTTTATTTGCCGTTAGCATTCAGTTCTGCTGTTTATATTGAGCTGTTAGATGCCGCTTATATTCCTGTATACCAGGGTATAATTGGAGTAAATAATAGCATTGCGGCAGGGCATATTGACCTGCCCTCAGGTTTAAAATCAGGAAATTATGTAATCAGGGCTTATACCAGCTGGATGAAGAACGGACCTTCAGATAATGTTTTTACATCATGTATCAGGATTATTAATACTGAAATTATAACGGAGTTGGTGAAGCCTGTAAAAGAAGACCTGGCTGATGTAATTTTTTCCCCGGAGAGCGGGCATTTCATATATGGGGCCAGGAACAGGATCGTGTTCAGGGTGCATAATGCATTGGCCGATCCAATTAATTTGCAGGGATTGTTGATGACAACGAATGGAGATACGATTATCAGTGTGGTAACTGCTTTTCCCGGTATCGGTTATTTTGATCTTATTCCCGAACCGGATGTTGCCTATCAATTATTGATACATGCCGGGAAATATAAGGGTCAGGTGGTTCCTATTAATCTCCTGCCAGAAGAGGGATACTGTCTGAGGATCAGGAATGAATCAGATGGAAATGTTGATCTGTGGATCGACGGAAACAATTCAACATTTAAACCATCCGACTATAGTGTTCTTGGGCACCATCTTGGATTCACTTCATTCAGGAGAAATGTAATTCCGGATTCACTTCCTTATCATATTATCATTCCCGGGGATTCCCTGCTATCTGGAATCAATCAAATATCATTATTGAATTCAGATAACCAGTTTGTCTGTGGCAGGATAATTTACAACGAACCTGAAAATCATGTGAAAATCTCTCTCTCACAAAGCAAAGAGCAATATCAAAATAGGGAAAAGGTTACCCTTAAGGTGAGAACAACAGATAAATATTTGCAGCCGGTTGCAGCCAACCTGACAGTCTCAGTTGTTAAAGCACCGGCAGTAACCGGATCATATCATAACAATCAGTCCAGGTATCTGAGCAGTATCTACATGGGGCATTTTCCTGATGAGATGAAAATCCCTGACTGCCCGACAGATACTGATTATCTTCATTGTCTTGATCTATACATGATTACCCTGTCAGCCACACCTGTCAATCAATCAGGAAACGATATGCCCGGGAGATTGGTTCAATACCCACCGGAACATATGGGTACGCTGATCCTTGGTGAAGTCATAGATAAGAATTCGGGTCAGGGAGTCCCGAATTGCCTGGTCTATGCCACCCCGGTAGGAGACAAGGTTCAGTTATACCATGATGAGACCAGCAGTACAGGTATTTTTCATATTTCGGTACCGGGTCATCATTTGCAAAATGAATTTATTTTTTCTACAAATTATGAGAATAGTGATGTGGCTATTAGGTTGAAGAACCAATTTATGAATGGTTCAGATCAAATTGATGCAGGATTACTTGATCCGGCTGATTTGGATGAGGATTTATTGAGGAGATATATGATAACTCAACAGGTTAGAAAGGCATACGGATTGAGCCAGAAGGTGTTAAAACCACGTATTGATGCTGATACCTTGCCCTTTTACGGATCAGCTGATTTTACGATGTATTTAGGGGATTATATCCGGCTTCCGGTTATGGAAGAGTACTTTACTGAATTAGTCAAACCTGTTGTCCTTTTAAGAAAAAAAGGGGAAATTAAGCTTGTTGTGATCAGTTCATTTACCAATAAGATAATTGGAGAATCACCGTTGATAATCGTGAATGGACTACCTGTACTTTCTTCAAAACAGGTATTGGACCTGGATCCGAAAAAAATTGACAGGATTGAAGTTGTACAATCAAAATATTTTTACAAAGACCTGGTATTCGACGGGATAATTCAATTGTTTGGTAAGACAATTCAGGTTGAGGAACTGGGACTTACAAGCATTTTACAACAGGAAATTGCCACAATGCAATCAGAAGCTCAATTTTATGCACCTGATTATTTGTTTGAAAAACTTAGGATGAGTACTTTACCGGATTACCGAAATACATTATACTGGAATCCTGAAGTGATTACAGATGGAAACGGTAATGGAGAAATTAGTTTTTATACATCGGATGAGTCTGGAAGTTATCAAATATGTATAGAAGGGTTCGGATATGATGGATTGTTTGGGAAAATAACAAATGATATTCAGGTTATTGAAACAATTAATAAATAAGAAGCAGACCACCGTGCATGGGTCCTGATGAAGATAAGTCCTGCTGTATTCTGTTTCTCAGGATGTGTAATCCAAAAAGAATACTAACCATTACCAGATGAAGTTTCTGCTTAGCAATTGTAAGACAAAAAATTGATAATCAGTCATTAAAAGGTTCCAGACAAATAATACAGATTTAATAATAATCATCCATAATCCTAACCGATATGAAAAATACAAATTATCTGTTGTCTTTAGTATTAGGTGTGATATTCTTTTCTTCATGCGTATCAAAAGAACATATCCTTACCTCACCTTCCGGCAATTTAGCTATTGAAGTGAAAGTTACTGAAGGTGGGATATGTTATGATATTGCGTTTAACGGTGTTACAATTATCGATGATTCCCCGCTTGGACTGGAGTTTAATAACATGGATACTATTCTCGGATTAGGTATTTATGAGACTACAGTCAAGGAAATCGATGAATCATGGGAAAGGGTTTGGGGGAAAAGCAAAACAGTCAGGAACCATTGTAACGAGATGGTTGTTTCGCTGCAGGAGAATAAGGGGCAAATGCGCAAACTTAATCTTGTTCTCAGGGCTTATGATGATGGTGTGGCATTCAGATACCAGATCCCGGAACAGGAATACATTACCGATTTTGTGCTGGCTTCTGATCAGACCCATTTTGTTTTTACTGCCGACCATACAGTATGGGCAACCAATCTGGGTAGTTTTAAATCCTCACAGGAACACGAATTCGATAAGGTGAAAATCAGTGATCTGAAGTCAGATGATGTTATAGGTACGCCATTACTGGTTCAGGCAGGTGAAAATACCTGGGTTGCCCTGCTGGAAGCTAACCTTACTGACTGGGCCGGAATGTTATTATGCGGCGGAGATGAACCCAATTCAGTGCGTGCAAAATTGTCGCCTTATCCGGACGATGAGAATATAGTTGTAAAATCCACGGCGCCAAGGTATTCGCCATGGCGTGTTGTGATGGTGGCCGATCATCCCGGCAGGTTTATTGAATCCGATATCATCCATAACCTGAATGAACCGTGTGCACTGGAAGATGTGTCATGGATCAAACCCGGGAAATGTGCCTGGGACTGGTGGTGGAGCGAGGGATATGCACCGGATATGGGCAGGAAGCTCTGGGTCGATACAGATGCAGAGATCTACTTCGTTGATTTTGCTGCAGAGATGGGTTGGGAATACCAGCTGGTCGACTGGAACTGGTATGGGCCCCCTTTCATTGACAATGGATTAACTCAGTCAAATCCCGATGCAGACATTACAAAATACACACCCACCTGCGTAGTCCCTGAGATTGCCATGCATGCCAAGTCAAAAGGTGTGAAGACCATCGTTTGGCTGGAGTGGCATCATGCCAATAATCAAATGGATGAAGCATTCCCAATTTACGAAGATTGGGGAATTGAAGGGGTGAAGATCGATTTCATGGACCGGAATGACCAGGAAATGGTTAACTTTTACCACAGGGCGATAAAGAAAGCTGCTGAACATCATCTGCTTGTTAATTTTCACGGAGCTTATATGCCCACCGGTTTTGAGCGCACCTATCCTAATTTTATTACCAGGGAAGGAGTGCTGGGTAATGAATATACCAAATGGAGTGACAGGATCACACCCGACCATTGCCTGACAATACCCTTTACCAGGATGCTTGGCGGGGGTATGGATTTTACACCAGGAGGATTTGAACATGGAACGCGTAAGACATTTAAAGTGGCAGAAAAAGAAGGATTACCACACCCGATGGTGATGGGGACGCGCTGCTACCAGCTGGCCATGTTCGTAATCTATGAAAGTGCCCTCCAGGTCGTTTGCGATGCCCCGTTTGTTTACAGGAACAGCCCGGCCGGATTGGATTTTCTGAGACAGGTACCGACTACCTGGGATGAAACAAAAGTGATCGGCGGAGAAGTAGGTGACTATATCATCATCGCAAGGAGATCCGGAGACGAATGGTATATAGGTTGTATGACCGACTGGACTCCACGTGAAATGGAGATCCCACTGGATTTTCTGGGGGAGGGGACCTACACGGTTATCAGTTGGACAGATGCCATGGATGCAGACAAACACCCTGAAGAACTGGTGAGATTTGAATCAGTAATATCTAAAGAGAACCCTTTCAAGGTTTCACTGGCTCCGGCCGGAGGAGCAGTTTTTTATCTCACACCCACTACCCACACGCCTTAGTACCTGGCACCTGGCACCTCGTACCTATTTATATTTCTTGCTTAAGTCCAGCAGCTCGACTTTCCTGAAATCAATAGGATGGCTTTCTGACTGAAGTGAAATGGTTCCTTCTTTAACTCTGGTTCCTTCCGGATAAGGGAAACCTTCAGGCAGTTCCCCGCCAATAATTGGCCTGGTATAAACCAGTACCGTATCTCCTTCCACCAGGTGATAGATGATGCTGTCACCCAGCACAATAAATTCAACCGATACCCATTCTTCCCCTGAATAGGTTTTAGAGGAGGAGTTGATGCAGTGCTGCGTAACAAGAGTATCAGCCATGTATACATGGGTACCCGGAGTGCACAAATTGGCTGTGGGTCTTTCATTTACCCCATCGCCACCAAGCAACTGACCCTCTATACAAACCGGGAAGTTTTGATCGATACCCATACTGGCAGCGGTCTGCCCGTGCAGCATTGCACCGCTGTTTTTCCAGGCCCATCCCTGTCCGCCGGGAACCTGTTCCCCTACAAACCTGTACTCAATCCTGAGCTTATAGTGGGAAAAGATCTGATTGTAAAACAGGTGACCGTACTGGTTTGTAAAAGTGTCATAACCATCATAGCGTACTTTTAATAAACTATCTTCCACCCGGAAAGTATTCGCATAGTTATCGTTTAGCTCATATCCACAGATCTTTACGTCCCAACCTGTCAGGTCAGTACCGTTAAACAATTGGATCCATTCCTCTTTTTCTTCAGTTTTTCCTTTGGGATTGCATGCTGCGAGAAAAACGAGAAATAATAAAACCAGGGATCTCATAATGTATTGGTTTAGCAGATTGTTTTGATGTCAGTTTCTAAAATTAACAAAATTCCTGATCAATATTATAACTTTGCGTTTTCGCAATTCAAATATGAATTTTCTCTGTAGATATTGTTTCATCCCGTTTTTCTTCGCTCCCTTTTTGGTAAATGCCCAGCCAATCTGACAATATAGGCTGGCAATCCAGGTTACAGTGGATCATTCAGCCTGGCAGGGAATTGTTTTTTGTCTGGAACTCCCTTTCCCACCATCCCCTTGACAGCCTCAGGCCTGATGAACTGGATGCCAGGGTGAAACTCAAGTATACCTTTAGAATTTAATTTGTTTTTAAACTTCATGTCCGTCAGTTAAAGCTGGAGGCAATGATAATACATTTCACGACTTTTTCGTAAATTTGAAAAGTAAAGAAGGGGATTATGGGCAGGATTCGGAAAGTGAACAGGATAAACCTGGAGCGGAAGGAAGATAACCTTTTATACCACCTGGGTGAGGAGGAACCATTTACTGGCCAGTATACCTTTTATCATGATAATGGTGAGCGCGCTGAACAGGCTCAGGTCAGGAATGGACAATTACATGGTTTATTATCCATCTGGAATGAGGAAGGGATAAAAATCTGTCAGGCCGGATACCTGGATGGGATCAAACATGGTAAGGTTACCCTGTGGTATGACAACGGTGTGAAAAAATCGGAATTCACCCTGAATAATGCGCACAGGGAGGGGAAATTCCTGATGTGGTACGAAAATGGAGCTATGAAATTCGAGGCAAGATTTAAGAATGATCTGCTTCATGGAGTACAGAAAAAATGGTATGAAAACGGGCAATTAAATATTGAAGCATCCTACAAGGAAGATAAATCCAACGGGCGTAAATCGATCTACAAACCAACCGGCGAAATTGTGTTCGAAGGATTGTTTAAAAGTGGCGAATTTATTTTTGATGAAATTGGATAGGGTGCGATAGTTCACAGGTATCTTAAGAGTAAACATATTGTTATGAAAAAGAAAAGAATACATGTTACAGGATTTTTACTATTACTCTTTTTTATCAGCAATCCTCTCTGGTCACAAGTCGGGTGTAAAGTGCTTGTGCCAGCCTTGTCCGGGGATTATGACGGAGACTGCAAAAAGGGATTGGCCCATGGCAAAGGTATTGCAACAGGGATTGACCGCTATGAAGGGCGGTTTGTTAAAGGATATCCTCAAGGAAAAGGCAAATATGAATGGTCAACGGGTGAATCTTATGAGGGTGACTGGAAGAAGGGTAAACGCGATGGGATAGGTACTTACTACTTTAAGTATCATGGACGAGATACTGTATTTGCGGGAAAATGGGAACAAGACAACTATATTGGACCTGACTACGAACGGCCTAAAATAACCCAGAAGCTGAACGTTGACAGGGTTAATTTCAATCGGCTGGGAGATGGTGAAAAGGTCGAAATGATCGTTTACCAGGGGGGATCACCGGCCTCGGAAGTTTATAGTTTTACTGTTGTAGGTAGTAGCGGCACAGAATATAGTGTAGGAAAAACAGTTGGTTTTACTGGTGTTATTTTTCCATTTAATTGCAGGGTTACATTTGGTACTTTAAATGCCTTCAGAACACAATCCTTTAATTGTGTTGTTGATTATGAGATTAATGAACCCGGTAGCTGGCAGGTTAAAATTTATGCCCTTTAACAGTTGTTTTCAGATATATTTTCAATCACATTACCGCAGAAAATATTAATAAGCTATGTCATCTGATCATTTCACCAGGGTTGAAAAGGAATTTTACAGGGAATCAGGAGTTAAATCATTTTCAACCAGGATACCTTACATTTTAGTGGATAGCTTTCCTGAACTTGGAAAACTGGTAGCATACCGATTCCTGGAATGGGTTGCCGATCATCCGGATGGCGTAATCAGCCTGCCAACGGGTAAAACCCCTGAGTATTTTATTAAATGGACCAAACATTTGCTTGCAGGATGGAACGAGGAAAAAATATTGGAGGAAAGAAAAAAACTTGGATTCAGCGGCATAAAACTACCGGACCTTTCTAAGCTCCAATTTGTACAGATCGATGAGTTTTATCCTGTATCTCCTGAACAACATAACAGTTTCTACTATTACGTAAAGAAGTTTTATGTTGAAGATTTTGGGATGGACCCTGACCGCGCACTGCTTATCAATTGTGCCCAAATACCCCTTGCCCAGGATAAATCATTCAATGAAATTTTTCCAGACTCCCTGATAGACACAACATTGCGCTATCGTGAAGCCATATCAGATGATGAAAAACTCAAGCAGGAATCGATTTTTATGATCGATAACTGGTGCAGGGAATACGAGGAAAAGATCCGCGAAAAGGGAGGGATTGGTTTTTTCCTTGGTGGGATTGGCCCGGATGGTCACATTGGATTTAATACCCGGGGATCTGATCATTTTTCAAATACCAGGCTTACAAGTACAAATTTTGAAACACAGGCTGTCTCTGCAGCCGACCTGGGTGGCATAGAGATTTCAAGGCACAGGCTGGTAATAACCATTGGACTTGAAACGATAACAAACAATCCCGATGTTGTGGCCATTATTTTCGCAGCTGGAGAATCGAAAGCAGATATCATTCAAAAATCGCTGGAAAGTGAACCAACGAACCTATATCCGGCAACTTCTCTTCATAAATTGAAAAACAGCAGGTTCTACCTGACAAAAGGAGCCGCTGTTAAGTTGCACGACAGGCTGGAATCATTTTATCATACCGGGGAATGGAGTCACCAGAAAACAGAACGTACGATTATTGATCTCTGCAAAAAGTTGGATACCTATGGACATAAATTAACCGTTGAGGATTTGCTGGAGAACCACTATAGTAAACTCATTCCAAATATTAATGAATCGACTGTTAAATCGGTCATGGATTCCATTGAAGTAAAACTGCACAAAGGCCTTCAGCAAGAGAAAGAACAGGTCTATTTGCATACAGGACCCCATCATGACGATATAATGCTGGGTATTTTACCTTACATCACACATCAACTCAGATCTGCAACTAATGATTTTCATTTTGCTGTTCTTACTTCAGGATTTACTGCGGTCACAAATACTTTCCTGAAAGAGGTGCTGAAAGATACATGGGAGTTTCTGGAGAAGGGGAGGATAGAGATGGTCCGCTATAATGATTTCTTTGATAAGGGCTATAAATACAAATGGGATAAAGATGTTTCCCATTACCTTAACAAAGTGGCTGCAAGAGATCCTGTAGGGCAGCGAAGAGGTTTATGCCACCGTATCGTCAGGAATATAGTAGAGCTATCAGGTGTCAGCAATTCAGAGCAACTGCGGGATAAAATTCATGAGTTCATTTCTATCATGAATAACAGCTATGATGGTGAAAAAAATCCAGGACCCATTCAAATGTTAAAAGGAATGATCCGTGAGTTTGAAGAAGAGCTGGTCTGGGCCCATTTTGGAATGCAGGTGAAGAACATTAAACATTTACGGCTAGGATTTTACACAGGTGATATCTTCACGGAGCAACCCACTATTAAGCGTGATGTGGAACCTGTGATCTCCATGATAAAAGAGATTAAACCTACCGTAATCAGCCTGGCGCTTGATCCTGAAGGCAGCGGGCCGGATACACATTACAAGGTTTTACAAACCATTGCTGAAGCCATCAGGATATGGCAAAAAGAGGATGACCTGGCAAAGCTGAGGATTTGGGGGTACAGAAATGTCTGGTACAGGTTCCATCCGTCAGAGGCAGACATCATTGTGCCCGTATCACTCAATTCACTTGCAGTACTGAATGATGCCTTCAAACATTGCTATGTTACCCAGGTTGATGCATCATTCCCAAGCTATGAATACGATGGCACTTTCAGTGAACTGGCCCAGAGGATATGGGTGGAACAACTGAAAGATATTCAGCTGTTGCTGGGAAAAAATTTCTTCTATGAGAATTCCCACCCCAGGATACGCGGAGCTCACGGGCTTGTTTATTTCCGTGAAATGACTGTTGAAGAGTTCCTGAAACAGGCGAGGGAGCTTGAGAAGAGCATGGAAGGAATGACGACTTCAGAATAATGAATATCGAACTATGAATTATAAAGTGAAGAAAACATCATTTATTATTATTAATATATACGTAAGTGACTGGCAAGGAAAGAATTCAAAAAGCATTTGCTCTGCAAAACACCGACAGGACCCCCTGGATTCCTTTTGTGGGTATACATGGTGCTGAATTATTGGGTTTAGGCGCTGAAGAATATCTTAAATCATCCGACCATATCTACAAAGGAGTAAGCGAGGCTATCAAACTATACAAGCCGGATGCAATCCCGGTTGCATTCGATCTGCAAATTGAAGCAGAGGCCCTTGGCTGCCAGGTTGCCTGGAGCCCTGAAAATCCGCCGGCAGTAGTTACACATCCCCTCTCTGAAGGGAAAGCGCTTAAAGACTTAAAAATTCCTGATAAAAGCAGTGCCAGGATCCCGGTGGTTATGGATGCAGCATCAAGGTTGTGCAATGATTACCCCAATCTGGCATTCTATGGTCTGATTACCGGGCCGTTTACCCTGGCTTTACACCTGCTGGGTACCGATATTTTTATAAAAATGTTTGAGGATGAGGCTTTTGTGAATGAGCTCCTGGATTTTACCAGGCAGGTTGGCATTGCAATGGCCGATCTTTATATGGAAGCCGGATGCGATGTAATTGCTGTGGTTGATCCAATGACCAGCCAGATTGGGCCTGATCAGTTTTCGCAGTTTGTCACTGAACCTGTATCCCGATTATTCAGTCATATCAGGGATATACAGTGCCTGAGCTCTTTTTTCGTTTGCGGTTATGCACAGCAAAACATTGAAATAATGTGTGATTGTAAACCAGACAATGTATCCATCGATGAAAACATCCCGCTTGATTATGTCAGGGACGTGTGTCTGGATCGGGGAATTAGTTTTGGCGGGAACATGAAACTTACTGTAGTATTATTGATGGGCTCACCCGAGGTTTGTCAGCAGCATACTCTCGAATGCCTCGACCTGGGTAAGGATACAGGATTTATCCTGGCACCCGGTTGTGATCTGCCAATGAAAACACCTGTTAAAAATATTCAGGCTGTAAGTGACCTGGTGCGGGATCCATATCAACAGGATGTCATCCGCGCTGTGGAGAAAAAACAAATTGATGAGATATTGCCCGATATGAGGGATTACGGAAAGGCTGAGAAGATTATTGTTGATATAATTACTCTTGATTCTGAATCGTGTGCACCCTGTCAATACATGGTGGAAGCAGTAAAGAAGGTGGCTCCCGACTTTGAAGGGATAGTGGAATGGCGAGAGCATTCAATTAAGGAACTGGATGCAGTAAATTTTATGAGTGCGCTAATGGTTAAAAACATTCCGACCATTTGCATCGATGGGAAAATAGCATTTGTTTCAAAAATCCCCCCCAAGCATGAACTGATCCGGGCTATCCAGGAAAGGATCAATGAAAAAATGAGACTTAAAATAAGAATGAAAAAGGGGGAGGTTCTGATACTTGGCAAATCCAAAGAAGAGTGCCGTTCACTCGAAGAAAAAATGAAAGAGGTAATAACAGAACTGGGTCCAACCATATCTTATCGAATTATAACTGATAAAAAGGAATTATTGGCATACGGGGTAGTCCAAACCCCTTCGGTAATAATCGTTTCCTATAAAACAAAATCACAGGGACAGGATCCATCTCCTGAGGTCCTGAAAGAATGGGTTAAAGAGATCATCTGATAAACAATCAACCCCAAATACCATTTTTCCTGGTTACCGGATACCTTGGATCCGGTAAGACTACCTTTATTAATCAATTTCTCGGGCAATTTGCATCCACGCAAAAAATAGGTGTGATCCAGAATGAATATACCAGTGCCAATATTGATACGACCGAACTTTATTCCCCGGGAAGAAAGTTTGAGGTACTCGAGATAAACAATGGTTCTGTTTTTTGTATTTGCCAGCTTGCCAATTTTATCGATTCAGCAGCTGACTTTATCAGGGAATGCCAGCCCGGGATGATTATTCTTGAAGCTTCCGGGCTGTCAGATCCGATTGCAGTTGCTGAACTTCTGCAACATGAAAAGCTGCAGGATCATATTTACCTGGCTCATGTTTGGACCATTGTAGACGCAGTGAATTTCAACAAAGTGATTCAGATGGCCGACCGACTGAAAAGACAAATCATGATTTCAGATACACTAGTAATCAATAAAGTGGATTCCGGTGAACAAAACCTGCCCGGAATTCATGAAAGACTGGCTGCATTAAATCCGGATGCTGTGCGGATTGAATCCTCTTATTGTAATATCCGCTTTGAGACTATTGAAGATTTGATCATTGGTGATCCCCTGGCCCTGATTTTGAAAAAGCAACATGGTAATATGATCCCTCTTGACAGGGCCATAGTGAATACTGTTGTACTGAAAACGACCTTTAAAATATCTGAGATACGTTTGCGCCGATTCCTGAAAGAAGTTGAGAACAAAGTCATACGGATGAAGGGTTTTGTAAACCTGGATTCAGGACAAACACTCAGGATACAATCGGTATTCGGGGTGACCAATACAGTACAGGTTTACCATTATACCGGTCCGACAGAGATGATTGGAATAGGATTCAATATAACTGCCGCAGATTTTGGGAAAAAATTTCACTCCTGCAGAAAGGCATAAAATCATCCCGGGGATAACAATTTGCCTGGTTCTTTTTCTGCTTAACCTGTTGTCGATACAGGCGCAGGAGATGATAACGCAAAATGTCCGGGGTACAGTAGTGGACCAGATTACAGGTAGCCATCTGATCGGTGCCACAGTTGTAATCCTGGATTCAGATCCACTGGTGGGTACAGTGACCGACCTGAACGGTGAATTTTTGCTGAGAGGGATCCCTGTTGGAAGGCATACTATCCAGGTTGATTATTTAGGTTATCACCGGCAGACTTTGTCGGGTCTGAATGTTGTTTCCGGCAAAGAGCTCATTATCCTGGTCGAGATGGTGGAAAAAGTGATAATGGGTGAGGAGATAACCATCCGGGCCCATGCAAGAAAAGACCAGCCTCTGAATGAAATGGCAGTTGTCAGCGCGAGGTCATTCACTGTTGAAGAAACTGAAAAATATGCAGGTAGCCTTGGTGATCCGGCGAGGATGGCCATGAGTTTTGCCGGTGTAATGAGTGGTTCTGACCAGGTCAATGATATTGTAATACGCGGTAATTCACCCATTGGGCTGTTATGGCGCCTGGAAGGGATACAGATCCCCAACCCAAATCATTTTGGTTCGATCGGTTCCACAGGAGGTGCTATCAGTATGCTGAATAACAATGTATTAAGCAATTCTGATTTCTTTACAGGAGCCTTCCCCGCAGAATATGGAAATGCCCTGTCCGGTGTTTTTGATCTTCGGTTAAGAAATGGAAATGATAAAAAACGGGAACACACCCTGCAGGTCGGCTTAAATGGCGCTGAAGTGGGCGTTGAAGGTCCCATTACGAAGGGGAATGGGAATTCTTACCTGGCGCATTACAGGTATTCCACACTGGCTGCCCTTCACCTGATGGGATTGAATATCGGGGTCATGGCCATCCCGTATTTCCAGGATCTTTCGTTTAAGCTTGATTTCAGGACCAAAAATGCAGGAAGGTGGTCGATATTCGGATTGGGCGGATTGAATCACATCACCCTTGAAGAGGATGAAAATGAAAAAAAAAGCCTGTTACGATTATCAACCCAAACCGGAGTAGCAGGGATTTCGCATACCCATTTCTTTAATCCAACTACCAGGCTGAAAACTGTTTTAGCTTTTTCAGCATCCAGGGACCAGGAGGCTGATTCAGTAATAACCAGAGGGGCAATTGAAGATTTTTACTGGGACACCTACCTGGAATTAAAATATTCATTTGCTTCGAACCTCAGGAAAAAATTTAGTTCCAGAGACCATTTGATCACCGGGATCAATATAGATTTTATGCAGGTCAATTACAGGGATAGCATATATAACCTGGAGCTTAATGATTATCTGAAAACGGTTGATATAAAAGCCGACCTGTTTATTTTCCAGGCTTTTATGCAATGGAGGCACTGGTTTTCTGATGGCCTGAGTTTTATATCCGGGCTTCACTATCAGCAGGTGTCGCTCAACAATGAACGCGTTTTTGAGCCCAGGGCCAGCCTGAACTGGGACTTAAATCAAGGGAATACACTCAGTCTTGGATACGGACTTCACAGCCAGGTTCAGCCCAGGATGGTCTATTTTGACGAGACTCTGACAGACACCCTTCAATTAACCTATGTTCAGACCAATAAGGATATAGGATTTACCCGGAGCCATCATTTAGTGCTCGGTTTTCAGCATTTATTTAATCCCGACCTGAGGCTTAAAGCGGAAGCCTATTACCAGAAACTTTATAATATACCTGTAAAGAGGACCCCATCCTGGATATCCCTTGTAAATTATGGAGGTAGTTTTAGCTGGGGAGATTATGACAGTCTTGTAAATGAAGGTACCGGCCGGAACATTGGAATGGAATTTACATTCGAGCATTTTTTTCCCCGGAATTATTATTATTTATTCACATTGTCAGTTTTTGATTCAAAATATAAGGCAAGCGATGGTATTACCAGAAATACTGCATTCAACGGTAATTATATTCTAAATATGTTGGGTGGTTATGAGTTTCGGTTAAAAAATCAAAATTCTTTTGCAATTGATACACGCACAATGTGGGCCGGTGGATTGAGGAAGGTGCCTATTGATATCGACCGGTCAGTTGCGGAGCAAAAAACCGTGTATGACTATTCCAGGGTTTATAAAGACAGGAATAAAGACTTTTTCAGAGTCGATATCCGCTTCTCATACAAACTCAACAGGCCAAGGGTAGGTCACCTCATTGCAATAGATATACAGAATGTTACTAACAGGAAAAACCAGTTTCTGGAAAGTTTTGATCCCGGCTCAGGCCAGATTAAACAGGAATACCAGATAGGGATCCTTCCTCTCGTGCTCTGGAGAGTATATTTTTAAAAATAGTTTACATATGATCAGTGCAGTGGCGACACCCTGCCAGATCCTGTAACTAGATTTCAAGTTTAAAAACGTATGCATGGTCGCATGGCTTGTCTTCAGGGAAGTGCAGGGTTAGCCCATCTTTATTCTGTTCCCACTCAATTTCAGAGGAACTACCCAGCATGGAAACAGATTTGATCTCCCTTAACCCGGAATCTGAATTTAATCCGGAAGCAACCACCTTCCTGTCCTCAGGCCAATCCAATACTATAACAAAGAAAGCATCCTTTTTTGTAGTGAAACGAATATCCCGCGCTGAATAGAAATCATCTTCTTCCTCTGAAAAATATCCTCCAACACCCTTCGTCGGGCCTTCGCCATATAGTTTCCATGGCCTGGTGCCATAAATAGCGTCACCATTTACTTTGAGCCATGCCCCTATACCAAGCAGGAGCTTTTTTTGTTCTTCAGGAATAGATCCGTCGGGATGAGGGCCGATATTCAGGAGAAGGTTCCCGTTCTTACTTACCCGGTCCACCAAGTTGTCAACCAGCATGTTAACCGTTTTATACCTGGGTTTTGAAATGTAACTCCACGATTTAAAATCGATCGATGTATCGGTGATCCACGGATCAACACTGAGCGTGTCAAGCTTGCCCCTTTCCAGGTCGAGTACAGCGACACCACGCGGCAGGTCTTCATGTTTGTAGGTAACAACAACTTCTTTACCCCATTGAATAGCCTGATTGTAATAATAGGCGAGAAATTTCTTTTTATAGGGTTCAAACTCGGGTTCTCCCCATCCAAAATCAAACCATAAATAATCGGGCCGGTATTTATTTATCACTTCTTTTGTTTTGGCCAGCCACATATTGAGGAATTCTTCTGAAGCAGGATCTCCGGACTCATGTAATGGCGGATAGATATTATCAACGCCACAGAATTCGGGGTTTTTTGTGTCAGGATTTTCCAGCCTGTAGGATGGTTCATAATATTTCCAGTGGAAAGCATGATGGAAGGAGGTAACGAATTTCATTCCCTGTGCCCTGACGGCTTCGGCCAGTTCACCCACCACATCGCGACCGGGTCCCATATCCATTGCGTCCCAATGGGTTAAATCACTGTCCCACATTGCCAGCCCATCGTGATGTTCGGCTACTGGTCCCGCAAATTGAGCACCCGATTTTTTAAACAATTCGGCCCATTCTCCAGCATTGAATTTCTCCGCTGTGAACAGGGGGATCAGGTCTTTGTATCCAAATTCAGACGGATCTCCATAAGTAGCCTTGTGGAATTCATAAAATTCCGCCCCCCTGCCTTCATCATCTTTCATATACATAAGCCTGGGATACCATTCGTTTTCATACTGCGGGACGGAATAGGCCCCCCAGTGAGTGTAGATCCCAAACTTTGCATCAAGGAACCATTCCGGCACTTCATACTGTTGCAGAGATTCCCACTCGGCTTCAAATTTCAATGCTTCGTCTGCTGTTTGCTGTTTTCCTCCCTGCTGGCAGCTCAGGGATGTAATGAGGATAAGTAGTGTTAAAAAGGCGATAAGATTCTTCATTATAATGCGGTTTTTGGTATTAATGTCAGGTGTTGAACCGATTGACATTAAAAATAAGTATTTTTAATGTTAAAGAATAATCATCAATCTACGAATAAAAATCTATATACCTGCATCTATGGTGTTCTTTGCATTTCTGGCCCTGCTGTCATGCTCTGGCAAGCATGGAGAAACGGAACAGCCAGATATTATTCTTTTTATCACCGATGATATTTCGTGGAATGACCTGAAGATTCAAGGTATACCAACAGGGTTGATGAAATGTTTAACCGGCTTGAATTACTCGGAAAGTCGCTTGATGATACACTGAACCTGAATGATTTCTACAAGTAGCCATCCCGATAAACAGTTATGCTGAGAATTGATGCACATCAACATTTCTGGAGATATAATCACAACGATTATGTCTGGATGGATGACCGGATGGATATCCTTAAAAGGGACTACCTTCCGGAAGACCTGAAAACTGAAATGGACAAAACAGGTATCAATGGCTGTGTTACGATTCAGGCCAGGCAGAAGGAAGAGGAAAATCACTTTTTATTAACCCTGTCGGAGGACTATGATTTCATAAAAGGCATTGTTGGTTGGGTTGATTTGAGATCACCTGATGTGAATGACAGGTTGAGGTATTATTCTGAGTTTCATATATTCAAGGGAGTAAGACATGTAATCCACGATGAGCCCGAACCGGATTTTATGCTGCATCCGGATTTTATCAGGGGGATTTCAATGTTGAGGGAATATAACCTGACATATGATCTCCTGATCTTTGATGATCATCTTCCCAATTCAATCCGGCTGGTTAAAATGTTTCCTGAACAGAGATTTGTGATCAATCATATTGCCAAACCAAAAATAAGAGATAAGCAACTGGAACCATGGAAATCATTATTGCAGGAACTGGCAGGATCCGGGAATGTGTATTGCAAGATTTCAGGAATGGTAACCGAAGCCGATTGGGAAGGATGGGTTCCTGACGATATTATTCCCTATATGGAGGTGGTTTATGATTCATTTGGCAGCAACAGGCTGATGTTTGGTTCCG
>CAYZEZ010000031.1:0-24461 GCA_964477295.1 uncultured Bacteroides sp.
GGAGCCCGGAAGTGCCGGATGTGGATCGATCTAACAATACGTGGAAGATTGACTAGATTGACTAAATTGACTAAATGGACTAAAAACCAATAAACAGATAAACAAATGAAAAAATCGATTTCCCGCAGAAAGTTCATCAGGAACTCATCTGCAACAGCCATTGGCCTGACAATAATACCGAGTCACGTTGTGAGTGGCTTGGGACATATTCCTCCCAGCGACAAACTCAATATTGCCGGTATTGGAATAGGTGGTAAGGGGCAGTATAACCTGGAAAACATGGTTGGTCAGAATATTATGGCACTCTGTGATGTGGATTGGGCATATGCCAAACCGGTCTTTGAAAAGTATCCCAAGGCCAAAACATATAAGGATTACAGGGTGATGTTTGAGAAGGAAAAGAAGATCGACGCGGTTGTCATAGCTACTCCTGATCATAATCATTTCCTTCCGGCAAAGCTCGCCATGGAACTGGGCAAACATGTATACGTCCAGAAACCCCTTACTCATTCAATATGGGAATCAAGGGAATTGGCCAGGCTGGCAAAGAAATATAAAGTGGCCACACAGATGGGCACAGAAGGACATTCTTCGGATTCTGTCAGGGAGGTGACCGAGATCCTTCGGGCAGGTATTATCGGGGAAATACGCGAAATACATGCATGGACCAACAGGCCGATATGGCCACAGGGGATGGATCGTTTTACCGAAGAACCTCCTGTGCCGGAAACCCTCGACTGGAACCTGTTCCTGGGTCCTGCTCAATACAGGCCATATCACCCCGCTTACACCCCATGGAGCTGGAGGGCATGGTGGGATTACGGAACAGGCGCCCTGGGCGACATGGGATGCCATGTGCTGGATGTTCCCTTTTATGCCATGAAGCTGGGATTCCCAAAATCTTTCAGCGCCAGTTCATCTTCAGTGAATACAGAGTCAGCACCCTGGGCTGCACGGGTAGATTTTCATTTTCCTGCCAGGAAACCCCTGCTTGATGTTGACCTGCCTGAAGTGAAACTAACCTGGTACGATGGAGGATTGCTTCCCGAAAGGCCGGATGAATTGCCTGATGGTGAGGTGCTTGGATCATGGGGTGGAGGCAACCTGTTTATCGGATCCAAAGGAAAACTGGTCTGTGAAAATTACGGGGGCAATTTCAGGCTCCTGCCGATGGACCAGGCCCTGGAACCCCTGCCGCAAATCATTGAACGGGTGCCCGATCACGAACTGGGTGGTGGAAGGCATGAAATGGACTGGGTGAGGGCTTGTAAAGAGAGTCCTGAAAACCGGAGAGAGGCCTGTTCCAATTTTGAACTCGCCGGTCCCCAGACGGAAATGGTTCTGGCTGGTAACCTCGCGATTCGTTTGCAACACCTGTGCCGGAAACTGGATTGGGACGGCGAAAACATGAAGATCAGGAACATTGATGAAAATGAAAAACTCGAACTGATTACAGCACGGCCAAATTATAAAGACGGTGTATGGACACCCTATTTCCACACGGAAACCAAAGAGGTCAATGCCCTGGAAATTGCCAACGAATGGATAAAACATACGTACCGGGAGTTTTAATTTATGCGGAATTCAAAGATTAAGGGCCTCCTTTTTTGTGTTCTGGTTTATGCCTTAACCTTCGGTATTTGCTATACTGTACATCTGTTTCTTGCACACGGCCAACCTGTCTTGAATGTTGTTATCCTGGATATTCTGGCAACATTGATAGTTTTTGCCTTCAGTGTATATGCCAATAATTCAAGCGTTTATGATCCTTACTGGAGTGTTGTTCCTCCGGTTATTTTTACATACTGGGCAATATCGGTGAATGAGGGCACGGTTATTTCAGGGAGACAGATACTGATCCTTTCGCTGGTATATGCCTGGGGGCTCCGGCTAACAATAAACTGGGCAAGGAGATGGAAGGGACTGGATGATGAAGACTGGAGATATAAGGATTTCAGGAATAAATTTGAAAAATGGTACTGGCCTGTGAGTCTCCTGGGCATACACCTTGTGCCCACACTGGTTGTATTATTTGCATGTATTGCTGTCTACCCTGCCATTGGCAATCCTGATTCCCTGGCGCCTGTTGACAATATTGCTTTCCTTGTCGCCCTGGTTGCCATCATTATTGAAGCAACTTCTGACAGACAGCTGAGAAGGTATCAAAGGGATCCGGGTGGCCAACCATTCTTAGCTACAGGACTATGGCAATATTCGCGACATCCGAATTACTTCGGCGAGGTCCTTTTCTGGATCGGGATTTTCATCTTTTCCCTGGGAGTGAAACCATTGCACTGGTGGATTATCCCCGGTCCGGTTGGGATGATATTGTTGTTCTGGTTTATCAGTCTGCCGATGATTGATAAAAGAATGCTGAAGAGGAAGGAAGGGTACAGGGAATATTATAATCGTACCTCAGCAATAATTCCATGGAAACCCGGGAGATAGTTACATGATCAATTTCCGTTGCCTCTTTGGCCAGCGCGAATTAATTCCTACTCATACTTTAGTGTATCCGCCGGATTTGTAGTTGCTGCCTTTATCGATTGGTAGGTAACAGTGAGTACGGCAATCAGTATCGAAATTAGTCCGGCAACAATAAATATCCACCACGAAAAGTTAGTTTTGTAAGCATAATTCTCAAGCCATCGTTTCATAAATATCCAGCTGACAGGCCAGGCAATAGCATTGGCCAGCAATACCCAGCTAACAAACGACCGGTTCATCAGTAAGAAAATTTTCAGGTTTGAGGATCCGAGGACCTTTCGAATTCCAATTTCCTTTGTTCGTTGTTCTGCAATATATGAGGCCAAACCAAATAATCCAAGGCATGAAATAATGATGGCTAGTAATGCAAAATATTTAAAAACCTTTCCCATCCTCGATTCAGCCCTGTACATCTGATCAAATTCCTCATCCAGGTAGGTATATTCAAAAGGTTCATTCGCATAAAATTTATCCCATACAAGTTCAATATCCTTTACTGTTTTTTGAAGAGTCCCCGGATCCAGGGCGATGACCACTTCCCTGAAATATTCCGGCACAATCTCCAGTATTAAAGGATCTATGGCCCTGGTGAGATTGTGGAAATTGAAATCCTTCACCAATCCGACAATGGTTCCCTTGTTTTGACCTACAGTCATCCATTTCCCGACTGGATCTGAAATACCCATCCTTCTTACAGCCTCTTCATTAATTATAAAGTTGACCGAGTCGGTAGCGAATTCGACCGAAAATGGCCTTCCTTCAATCATTTCCATGCCAAATGTCTCGATGTAATCAAAATCCACAAAGATCTGCTGAAACAGGATCTCTGCCTCCGGATCCTTTCCTTCCCAGTCGAACCCCCAGGAAGAATTGGTCATGGTAACCGGCACCCTGTTGGTAGCAGTTACATTTTTAACTCCAGGGATTTCGAGCAATGCCTGTTTTAGGGGCCCGTAGTTTGAGAAATCCCTGAATGTGATATACATAATATTTTCATTGTGGAAGCCCAGATCCTTTGTATGGATGAAATTCAATTGTCTGTAAACCAGTATCGTGCAAATTATGAGGGCAATTGAGATGGTGAACTGGAAAACCACAAGGATCTTTCTGAATAACGGGAAACCAGAACGGAAAACACCCTTGATTACTTCGATGCTTTTAAAGGAGGAAAGAAACTGTGCCGGATAACTTCCGGATAAAAGGCCTGTAATTAAAACGATACCAAAAAGTATAAGTATGTTGTCGGGTTGAAAATGTTCGATCACTAATTCTTTGCCAGCCAATTGGTTAAATGGATTAATAAGCACCATTACCAGAATAAGTGCAATGGCCGTTGCGACTAAAGTCAGAAAAAATGATTCGCTGTAAAACTGGAAAAGCAGGGAGCGTTTTCCTGCACCCAACACTTTTCTGACACCTACCTCCTTTGCCCTTTTGGCTGATCTGGCTGTTGCCAGGTTCATGAAATTAATACAGGCGATAACCAGGATAAATATTGCAACCAGAATGAAAATCCTGACATATTGAATGGGCCCTCCACCCCAGATTGAGTGAAGATGAGTATCAACAAGGGGTTGGAGAAGTACCTTGATGGTTGAATTCTCATTATGCTTCTGTATTATATCAATTATTTTCCCCTCAACCTCTTCCTCAGATATTCCATCCCGGACCTGTACATAACTCCGGAATGAATTACTTCCCCACAAACCGGTCTCATAATCCCACATTTCTTTCATAAAATCAAATGGTACCAGGCATTCCCATGTAACATGCGAATTGGCCGGCACATTCTCCATTACACCTGTAACTGTAAATGCATATTGATCATTGATCTCGAGGATCTTGCCAACCGGATTTTCATCGCCAAAGTATTTCTCAGCCATGCTTTCGGTCAAAACAATTGAGTAGGGCTGTGTGAGTGCATGTGCCGGATCACCGTAAATAAAATCA
The DNA here is from genome assembly GCA_964477295.1 of uncultured Bacteroides sp. GTDB lineage: Bacteria > Bacteroidota > Bacteroidia > Bacteroidales > SM23-62 > CAYZEZ01. Next base: position 4,438 of record CAYZEZ010000031.1, read on the forward strand.
TAACTGAAAATCTCCAACGCTGATTGATCGGCAGCATATGTCCTTGTCTCATAAAATGTAATATCACCATACCTGACCAATAATTTCTCCCACAAATTATTCAATCTGCATGCATTTTCTATTTCAGGGATCTCTTCAATGAGTGCTTTTGCCAGAGGTTCAGGGGTTGCAAAAACCAGGAATTTTTCATCTCCCGAATAGGTTTGTTCCTCATATACCCTGTAAATGTTATTGGCATTCTCATGGTACCTGTCATAGCTGAACTCATCTTCCACCCAGAGGAAAATCAGGATAGAACAGGTCAGTCCAATCGACAGGCCGGCAATGTTTATGAATGAATGAACCTTCCGGCGAAGTGTATTCCGGAAAATCGTTATGAGGTAATTTCTGAACATTGCCGAATGTAAAGTATTACAATTCAAAATAACAAAAAACAATATAAATAAATTTTATTTTTATTCACATGATACTGAACATACATATCTTTGGCGCCCTTGAGCATAAGCTTAATAAGACATCGGCGGAGGATGGATCTTTGAAGGAAGGATGCGGACCTGCCAGGTCACAATGGGTCACATACCAGGATGTATTTATCGGAATACATGAATAATCAGCATTGATATGAATGGTCAGCCTGAAACTGATCCGGGGTCTGCTTTCAATATGAGAAGATCATGAAGCTGGTTGCTAATGACATCATTTCGTAACATGGTCATTCTGTCCCGGGTACTCCCCCCCGAGTGCTCAGGGGGGCACGGCGGGACGGGATGACTAGATGTCAATTATATTATAAATCTCAGTTTCTGAGTTCTGTGCTTCAGGATGACTCCGCTTTTTTCTTCTTTATTCCAAAATTGTCAATATAGGCAAGCTCCTCAATCGTATAATCCCTTTTCTGGAATATGTTTTCACCGGCTAACCACTTATCGAACGCCTCATTATCTTCAAAGGCTGTTAGCAATGCTGATTCAATTGGCCACTCAGGGGACGGGATGTTGTTTTCTAACAGGAAGTTGCATATCCCCTCATTGATCATTCTTCCTGCCCTGATAGTAAAATCATACAGGTCAGGATAGATCTCCACATCCCTTGGATTATGATATTCCTCGATACATCCGTCCACCCGGGAAGAAAGATAGGTTCTGCAGGCCATAGGCCGGGCGTCATATAAGAAGCATACGCCATTTTCGAGTAACGGACAGGGCGATTTGAAATGCAGGAATTCCTGTACCTTCATTTTACCTGTACATTCATCTTTTTCTTTAGCCCTGGCCAGGATAGCCGTGCGATCTTTTTTAGTTATATTTTCTTTAATGAACCTTACCATGCAGAGTAGCTCATATGGCACGACAAAGACTGCCTGGCAACAGCATAAATAGCATCCCTTTTTACACTCAACAGTTCTGTCCTCTTTAATGCACCGTTGCACGAATGCCTCTGTCAGCTGGTCCATCGAATCATAGATCTCCCGGGACATGGCCAGCAGGTTCTCCCTGCTTATTCCTTCCTTAAGAAATTCTGTTGCCAGATTATACCCATCGGAAAAGAAAATCTTATCTATCTCGGTGAGGTAGTTCTTTTGGTTGATTGTTAACTTTTCGGCCATACGGATAAGATTGATCCGGATCACTTAAAATCCGGAATCCGGAGCATACTGCAGGTAAAAGTTATGCCATCTTTTGATAATATGCAAAAAAATAAGACATAGCGATAAATCCTTTTAACAATCCTGATAATACATTGAATTTTCCCTGACATTTCCGATATTTGACCAATCCTTCGAATTATCTGGTTCCTATAGCTTTGGAACAGGCCGGGATACCTATTAATGAACATACCCATATGAGTTTTTGTATTAAAATTCCCTTAAATGGTACCGGCAGGAGAATCGTTATTGGTGATGTTCATGGATGCCGCAAAACCCTTGTTCATTTGATTGAGAACGATATTGGCCTGAAAAAGGAGGATCAATTGTTCCTTCTGGGTGATTACATTGACCGTGGTCCTGACAGCAGGGGGGTACTGGATTATATCATTGAACTGAAAAAAAAGGGATTTCAGGTTTTTCCTTTGCGCGGGAATCATGAGGAGGATCTTTTAAAATACAACCAGGAAGAATTCAGGTACATGCAATGGCACCTGGAAAAAAATAATAACCTCGATCTTCTGGCAGGGGAGAAGCTGGCAGAAAAATACTTACAATTTCTGGAAGGTTTACCTTATTGCTTTGAGCTGGAAAATCACTTTATCGTTCATGCCGGGTTTGATTTGTCGAAGCCTGATCCATTCATGGATAAGGAAGGGATGCTCGTACAGAGAGGGATGGTCTATAATGAAGAATTACTTCATGGCAAGACTGTTATCCATGGACACCAACCATTTTATATTGAAACTATAACACGTATGATTGAAAAGAGGGAAAAGATCATTCCCCTCGATAATGGTGTTCCATATGTGAAAAAGCATAAGATATATGATCATACACAACTGGGACATCTCTGTGCATTGGATCTTGATTCTTTCCATCTTGTCAGGACGCCCAACTTAGATATGGTCTAGGGGAGTGTATTCTTTTTCTTTCATAGAACTTTTCTTTCAATTGATCTAAATCTATTTTAAATTATTAGGGTGTGTAATATACAGGTTTTCAGTTGAGTATTATATTTTCTAAAATCATCTTAACCAACTCTGTCAAAATGAGGCATGATTTTTTCAATAAAAAATTATAACTTTCTAGTATGATTTCAAAGAAAACAAACAAAGCCAACCTTGAAAGCTGGAGGATCATTTTCCTGCAGGTAGGATTTATTGTCACCCTGTTAATCTGCCTTGGATTATTTAACTGGAGTAGTCCTGTAAAGGAATCGAAAGGTGTGGTGATGAGGATCAGTGATATGGAATTTGAGGAAGAGGTAATTCCTGTGACCAGGCAGGAGCGTAACAGTCCCAATGTGAATGCTGTTGTCATTAAAAGGGAAGAATTGAACAAAACCCAGGGAGAACAAACGGGTCCTGGCATCCTCAGGATTGTAGGTGATCAGGCTGAGATATCCGATGAATTGCAGGTTGGGGACCTTGAAGGGGACCAGAGTACCGAGGTGGCCATTATTAATCCCAATAATGTTATCATTGCAGAAGAGGAAGAAGAAGTGGAGGAAGAGATCTTTTTTCTTGTGGAGGATATGCCCAAGTTTAACGGAGGCGACCTCTCGGAATTTCAGAAATATGTGCAATCAAATCTTGTATATCCTGAGGCAGCAAAGGAAAATGATATATCCGGGGTGGTACTGGTTAAATTTGTGATCAATAAAACAGGTGACCTAACAAGGCTTGAGTTAGTCAGGGGGGTCCACCCGGCCCTTGACAAGGAAGCATTAAGGGTTGTCAGTTCATCCCCTAAATGGACACCAGGCAAACAGCGCGGAGTGCCGGCAAGTGTAGCTTATACCTTCCCTATCCGGTTTGTCCTTCAAGATAAATAATCAAGTACATTATTGATGCTGCCTCGCAGTACCGGTAAAAAAGAAAAAGAATGAAATACATTGGAGCTCATGTAAGTATCTCCGGAGGAGTGGAAAATGCACCTGTAAACGCCCATAGGATAGGGGCAAAGGCATTTGGATTATTCACTAAAAATCAAAGGCAGTGGGTACAGAAACCTTATCCTGAAGATAGCATCAGAGGATTTAGAGAGAATTGCGAAAAATTTGGGTATTCGCCGGACTATATCTTGCCACACGACAGTTACCTGATCAACCTTGGCAACCCGGATAAGACCGGACTTGATAAATCACGTGTTGCCTTTCTTGATGAGATGCTGCGTTGCGAACAGCTTGGATTGAACAGGCTTAATTTTCACCCCGGAAGTTCCCTGGGACAGATCACTGATGAAGAATGCATGAAGAGGATCGCTGAATCGGTGAACCTGGCACTGGAAAAAACAAAAGGCGTAACTGCAGTAATTGAAAATACTGCAGGTCAGGGCAAGCATCTGGGTTATACCTTTGAACAATTGAGTTACATGATCGATCGTATTGATGATAAATCCCGTGCCGGTGTTTGCCTCGATACCTGCCACACCTATACAGCCGGTTATGATATCAAATCACCTGAGGGATATGAAGGTACTTTTCAAAAGTTTGGTGAAGTCGTGGGATTTGAATTCCTGAAAGGTATCCACCTGAATGATTCCAAAAAAGAACTGGGCAGCCGTGTTGACCGCCATCAAAATATTGGTGAAGGCTTACTGGGTGAAGAGGTCTTCAGGCGCATGATGAACGACCCACGCTTTGACGGCCTCCCCATCATCCTTGAAACACCGGATGAAAGCAAATGGGCAGAAGAGATAAAGATGTTGTATGGTATGATAAATTAACCGATCATCCTTTACTCAACCCTTATCCTTTTTAAATATGTCTGGTCGCCCTGTAGCCTGAGGAAATAGGTTCCGGAAGGCAGGTTTCTATGATTGATGGAAACCAGGGTGCCGGGAGAATGATTCACGATCTTAACAATCTTTCCCTCTAAACTGATGATCTCAATTTTCTGTAACTGGAAATTTGGTTCCATGATAATGTAATTTTTTTGGTGCTGTATGAATACCTGCAACCAAATTACAACATGGAGGAGGGGGAGGTCTATCAAATATGTATCAAAAACTTTAAGAAATGTAGCATTTTACTGAATTGTCACATGAAACCTGCCTGGCGGCAGTTTTCATGTGACAATTTTACCGCAGGGAGGCTTTGGTAAAGATATGATCTTCGATCTCCACATTGAACTGGATATCTTCTATGATGAATTCAGTGCCATCACCATTCTTAAGCATATCCTTGAATACCATTTTCCCGGGAAACCATCTTCCGCTCATTCGTTTGACATCGAATAGCTCCGTCTTTTTCAACAGCTTGCCACTTTTTGCATACAGCTCCTCTTTGAGGGGTATGTATCTTTCCTGGTCGATCCATTGCTTACGGATCTGGTAGGCCACTTCCGGATTGTTAGCAGTCAGTTCCAAAATCCAGCATTCACGATCCTGGTATTTTTCCGTCCCGGCTACAGAGGCATCATAATCATCAGCCAGGGAGTTGTCTTCCATCATGTCTTCATAGGACAGATCAGATCCCATTACAGATTGCCTGAGCATATGTCCCGATATCTGGATGGTCCTGTCCGTGGAAGGTGAATAGATCCAGAGCTGGTCTTCCAGCTTAAGCATTTTTGTACCAGCTTCCCGGGGAGGGGATAAGTATTCGGTAAATGCTCGGATATTTCCTGTACTCCAGGATTTTGATTCAATGGTTCGGTCACCCCTCGCACCATGGATTATCATTTTTGAGGTGATCACCCTGGAATCTGATGATAAGTTTGCATCGATCCGGTCTAAAATCTCCTTACCTGAGGGGTATTGGGCAAGCAAACAGGTGCTTGCTGCCAGTAATAATATGGAAATTATTGTCTTCATTTTCAATGTAATTTTATTTTTTAAAACCCATAACTCAATTCTCACACTCACTGCTCACCGACCTAATTTTCAAGTTCTTTAAATAATGAGGCCGTCTTTCTCCTGTATATCCCGATACCGGACAACATGGTTCCCAGGGTGGTTGAAAACAAACCGGGGATAAAGCCTATATAATATGCCTGCGGCACCAGCTTGGCATGGAATTCTCCGGGCATCATCATGGTGGCTCCTTGCATCATGCTGCCAATATCAATTCCTTTTTCCTGCACCCAGTATGCAAACAATAATCCAATTATGGTGCCAAATGCCGAACCGACTATTCCGATCAAAGCTGATTCATAGATCATGCTTCGATAAATATGTCCCTTTCCCTCGCCAATAGCCAGCCTGACACCGACTTCACCGTAACGCCGCAGTCCGCCGATCAGTCCGGTATTCCACAGTACTATTGACATGGCAAACACGAATATAAAAACAACAATGAATGCTGCAGAATCCACCAGCTCGAGATACCCTCCCAGGAACTCATCCTGCTCAGATAGTTTAAGCATAATGGGTGAAAACTCATCTCCAGGATCGGAATATTTATTATTGAAACTGGTGCAAATTAACCCTGCCTTCTCGCTATCGTAATGGCCACCCGGGAGATAACCGAGTATTTCACCCGATGCATCCTGCATGTCGAGGGCAGCCTGGGCATCTGAGATATCGACGATTATTGCACCCCTGTCCATGACGGATACTCCGAATTTGATGGTCCCTGCAATAGTGAAATTATAGAAGCTCATGCTGCCATACATGGTTGATCCCATAAGGGTAACATTATCTCCCGGGGCAACTTCCAGTTTATTAGCGAATTCATCGCTGATAAGTATCTCGCCCGGGCTGTCAGGAATTTCTCCCCTGACAAGGATATTCTCCAGGTTCAACCGATCGGGTTCTTTACTTCCCGGTGTAAGCATATCAATGGCAATCGCCATGGCAGGCCCCTGTGCTCGAGTTTCGCCGTTTTCATCGGGTACATCCAGCAATCCACCAAACTGTGTACGGATTGCCCATTCCATATCAGGATAGTCTTTTTTAATCTCGTCCATTAATTCACTCACATTTTCCAGTGACAGATCAGTGGGCCTTTGATTCATATTGTCAGCATAGGCACGGGTCATTATCTTAACGTGCCCGCTGGAAAATTTGGCGCTGAAATCGGCAAAATCGCTCATTATCCCCGTGAGGTAGCAAACCAGAAAGACCGTAAGCATGACACCTGCTGCCACCACAATGGCTGGCAGGAGGCTTCTTTTCCGGTCACGTAATAATCCTATAAACAGAAATCGTATCATTGTAGTTTTCCTTTAATTGCTTCAGTTGGGTTCATTTTAGTTATCTTCCTGGAGGGCAGGAAGCTGACAATAGTCGTGGTAATAATAACAAGGAGCATGACTGAAAGAATCAACCCGAGGCTGTATGCCGGGTAAATTGTTTCAGCTATGGGCAGTCCCATACTATCCGAACCTGCAGGCATGGAATATCCTACTTTAGCCATCCAATACAGGAAAGGAATTCCGGGTATGGCACCGAGGATTACAGCCAGAAGCGAGTGCATGGCACCTTCCACGGTAAACAGCCTGACTACCTGGCCACGAGTCATGCCCATGGCCATGTATGTTCCAATTTCTTTCTGTCTCCTGAAAATCGAAAGCACCTGTGTGTCGAATATTGCCAGCATGGCAAGAAGCATCAATATGATATAGAATATTGATCCGCCAACTTTTTTCATCTTGATCATATCCCTAATATCATTCAGGAGGAAATCATGATCCTTCAGTTCCCATCCGTTTTCTTCTCCCGTCCAGGTATAGTCCTGGTTCAGGATCAGCAGAGTGGCTTCCCCCGGCATCTGTGTCATTTCCTGCAAGCGTTCAATAGGGATCCATATCTGCCCGTTATCCACGGCAGGAACATCACTTCTAAATACATCTGAAATTACAAGCTCCGTGGCATCAAATGTGCCATCCACATCGCGCCACCGGACCGTGATATAATCACCTGTTCCCAGCTTTGTATCCCGGGCCATTCTTTTCCCGATAATAGCCGGGATTTCTTCTTGTTCTCCAAGAAGCTTATCAGCAGGCAATTCAGAGACCTTTTGAGCGGGATCAATACCTTTCAGCAGGATACTCATTATTCTTCCTCCAGGGTAAATGGATGCCTGGGTTATTAGAACGGGCGCCATATTTCCCTTTTTTATTTCATCATTGAAGGACTGGGGCAAAACCCTGTGACTTTCCTCCAGTGTAAAGGGATCGTAAGGATCATAATCTTTTGTCCATATCTGTCCCCCACCAACTTCCCAGGCGATCATATCCCTCTCAGCCATTCTGTCCCAGCCATCGATAATAGCATATTGCCAGATTACCAGGATCAGGATTATTGCGAGCACAATAACGCTCAGCCAGGTCCTGAGACCTGCGCCTATCAGGTTTCGTAAGGCTAATTTTAATGCTGTCATAACTTTTATATTTTGATCTCAGATTAATAATTAACGATCTTGATTTTAGAAGTGAAAGATAGATCGCAAATCATAAATCGTTAATCATAAATCATAGATTATTTTTATTCGTCTTTTATCACTTTGCCGTCTTCAAGTGTTATTTTTCGCTTCAGGTACTGGATGACTTTATCATCATGCGTAGCAAAAATGAAAGTGGTTTTCAGCTCCTCGTTCAGTTTTTCCATGGTTTGCAGGATGTGATGAGAATTGGCCGCATCCAGGTTGGCCGTTGGTTCATCGGCGAGTACCAGTTTGGGTTTTTTAACCATGGCCCTTGCGATGGCCACCCGCTGGCATTCTCCTCCCGAAAGTTGTTTTGGCCTGGATTTTATCTTATCTGTCAGGCCTACCCACTCAAGGGCATCCTGTACGGCTTTTTTCCTTTCTCCATGGTTCATATTAAGCAGGAGCAGCGGAAATTCTACATTCTCAAAAACAGTGTATACCGGCAGCAGGTTGTAGGTTTGAAAGATGAACCCCATAAATTGTTTACGTAGTTGGGCGGCTGCTCTTTGTGACAGCTTGCCAACCGACTGGCCGATAACCGTGGCTGTTCCTTCAGAAGGAGAGTCAAGGGATCCGATAATATTCAGCAGGGTGGTCTTGCCGGAGCCTGACGGGCCGACAATGCCTGCAAATTCACCAGTGCCAAACGACAAGCTGATGTCATTCAGTGCGGTAAAGTGTCCCTTCCCGATAGCGTAACGCTTTACCAGGTTTTCAATTTTTACGATGTGTTCGTTATCCATTGTTAGAAAATTAATTGTTTGAGTCAGATCAAAGACATTTAACCTGTAGTCATCCCGTCCCGCCGTGACCCCCCGAGCACTCGGGGGGGAGTACTCGGGACCGGGATCTTATTTCAATCATTATGAGATCCTTAAAATGGTTCAGGATGACTTGATATTGCTTTTTGATTCTTCCTCCTATATTAATGATTAAATACTGCCATTACTTGTATCCCTTTACCTGCGAACAGATTTGTTTCGTCCATACCAGGATAGATCTGGAACCGGTCGGGATTCCAGAAGCCCATCAGGTAGAAGGTCCATCTGTCGAAAGTAAAAGTACAATTAACGAAATTATAGAGATCGTTGTTTTTCCAGTCATAAAATACTATTCCGTTCAGGTTGGTGATAATGGTTAAGGGATAGCTGAGAGAAAGAGCCGAAAATGTGACTCCATCTCCTTTACCAAAAGCCTGATCTGAAGCGCTGTAGTTAAATGCTTCGGTCATAAGGCCCAGGCCATTACCCACGCTAAAAGTATAATCCAAACCAACGGTTAAAGCCCGGTTATAAGCTGCCGGAAGATACTCAAAATCGGTATGGACTATTGAACTCTCAAACCATAACCCTACGCCGATATCGATCTTTCCATCAAGGGCGATCCTGTTTTCCGGGGCAAAGCCATAAACATTAGCAGGAAGGATCAATGTGTCCTGAGTTATATTAACTGATCTGTTGTGGTAGCTCAGTCCAAGCTCTCCGGTTAATACCGGTACCTGTACCCGGCCCCCGAATTCAGGCCGTGTCTTTTCGGATCCAAACAATTCCCATCCTTTGGGGTCTTTATTGCCGATAAGTCCCCAGACCCAGATGTTGGCATTGTTCAGAAAATAGTACCTGGCCAGGAGTCCGTAGGTGCCATCTGTCAGTTGCAACGGGTCACGCGGATCGATGCGGTCGAACCACATGAGCGGCCGCAGCATCGTGGCCGAACCAAAATTGATCTTCTGCAGCCCGGCCCTCACTTCAAACTGGTCCCCCGAAAACCTTACCCACATCCTGTATGGTTTTAATCTTTCATCAAGTGTTATGCTGTCGTTCGACCAGAATGCGCTTGCCCCCCATACGTTTGCTGATAGTTCTGCATCGATCTTGTACTTGTCACCCAGGGGCAATTCGAAATGGAGTTGTGGTATATATCTAACTCCCAGCTGACCGTTCATTTGTCTGCTGTAGCTTATCGTACCCCATCCTGCCAGCATGCCTTCAAAGCCTGCCGACTGGGAAAATCCGTATGACATTTGCATCAGCATAATAATATATATCCAGGTTTTGCGACCCGCCGGGAATGCTTTCATCTTTGATTCATAATTCCGTAAAAGAAAAAGTTGACAAGCTCCATGATCAGTTTTTGCGGATGCTCATAGATGCTCAATAATTTTTCATTTTTGGCCAGGTCAAGTATATGATTCAGGAAAAAGAGTATGAATTCCGGTTTGATGTTCTGCCTTATTTCACCCCTCTTCTGTGCCTCGATATAGTCATTCAGTATCTCATACAGTACCTTGCTTGACTCGGTCCGGATAAATTCAGCCAGTTCAGGATCACTATGAATCATGTAGTCATCAAAATAATCTGCAGAGATATTACTGGTCCCATCCATTTTCATTTGTATTGTCAGCCTCACTTTTTCTTCAAAGGAGATATCGGTGCGGTCCATCAACTCCCTGTATTTTGTCAGGCTTTCTTCTACGATCATCGCAGTGATTTCTTTAACCAGTTCATTCTTGTTCCTGAAGTGCTTATAGAAGGTCATTTTACTCACACTGGCTTCTTTACAAATCTCTTCAACCGTGACTCGTTTAATCCCAAACCTGAAAAACAGATCTTTCCCGGTCAGGATGATCTGGTTATGTTTCTCATTATTAGGTTTTTGTATAATTTCAGCCATTATACTATTTATATATAAATATACGTTTAGAGTACAAATATACGATAAACGTAAGTTATTGCCAAATTTTTCTGAATTTTTTTTCATCCGTACTTTTTTTAAATTTATATAAATTCAGATCTATTTATTTTTCATCCCTTAAATCGCAAAAAAAATGAAGAATAAAATCACTGTTCTGACAACCACGTCGAGTTATAATTTCACAGATTATCCGGATTCGATAAACCTGGTTAAAAATCCGTATAATCGCAAACTAAATGAGGAGGAAGCCATTGACCTTTTTAAACAGTACAATCCGGCTGGATTGATAGCTGGGGTGGAGCCACTGACAAACAGAGTGTTGCAGAAAGCAGGCAGTCTGAAAGTCATATCGAGATGTGGCATCGACCTGTATTCGATAGATCTTAAGTCAGCGAAAAAATTAGGCATTGTGGTATCGGGGACACATGTTGCGCCGGATGTACCTGCAGCTGAACTGGCCATCACCATGATATTGAGCCTGATAAGAAAGATCAGGCAGCTCGATAACCTCGTGAGGAGTAACCAGTGGGAAAGAAGGGTGACGGGATTATTGTATGGTAAGACGGTCGGGATTATTGGATGCGGGATTCGCGGAACCAGGCTAAGCAGCTTGCTTCCGGCTTTTGGTTGCCAGTTATTAGGTTTTGATCCTGATGTGCGGCGACACGAATACTGTGAAATGGTCAGCCTGGATAACCTGCTGGAAAACAGTGATATAATCACACTTCATATTCCTCTCACCAAGGATAATTACCACATGATTGGAGATGTGGAAATTGATAAAATGAAAGAAGGCGTAATCATTGTGAATACATCACGGTGCGGATTAATTGATGAGTGGGCATTGGTGGAAGGAATGAAGGCTAATAAAATAGGTGGGGTGGGACTCGATGTATTTGAACAGGAACCTTACCGGGGGCCACTGATTGATTTCCCGGAAAATACTGTTTTAACTCCGCATGTGAGCTCATTCGCCGGAACCTACCGTTATGATATTGAGAAGGAGGCCATGCAGAATTTGATCGAAGGACTGAAAAAACAGGGCATTGCCCTCTAGGAATATCGAATAACGAATTATGAATTATGAAGTAGTCAGTTACTGAGATTCCTTTTCTAACCGGGAAAGAATCGCCAGGGCTTCTTCCCTCGAATTGCCGCAAACCAGTTCTTCCGCTTTGAAATCCCTGCAGACCTTTGGGCGGTCCTCATAAATCGCACAGGAATAATCTTCTTTCAGGTGAATACATGTTACACCGGCAGGTTTTCCATCAGGCATGCCCGGGATGGGAGAGGAGATAGAAGGGGCGCTGCAACACGCCCCGCAATGAGTTCTGCATTCCATTATTTCAACTCGATCACCACGATGGTGTCGACGGGCTTTCTTTTTGACCAGGGGATCCTGATCAGGGTGCCAAATTCGTTCTGTATGTATTTCAGGGATGATTTGTCATCGAACAGGCTGACTGATTTGATCATTGCATTATAATCCGGTAACAGAAGGGATTCATCATCCAGATCCATCACATGCACATAAACCATTTTTCCCTTCCGGGTTGTTGCTCCCCAATCGCGGGGTGCAACAGGCCCCTTCTCCGTACCATAATAAGTTTCCCCATAGGTCTCTAACCATTTACCGATTACTCTCAGGGTGTCAATATTTTCAGGCTGCAGCTTTCCATTTGGCATTGGGCCGTTATTGAGCAGGAAGTTTGAGCCGTAACCTGCGGCTTTTACCATGGTTTGAATGAGCTGTTTGGTCGATTTAAACCTCCTGTCCTTGATGTTATATCCCCATGAGCCATTCATGGTTTCACACATTTCAAGCGGAACCTCAACTTTAACCGTGGTCTGGTTAAAACCCATCGTATTCTCTCCCGGCAGGTCACGCTCAAACATCATGAAATCTTCTCCCGGGAAGGGTGTTTTGTGATGATTGCTTCCGATCAAAGCCCCGGGTTGTAATTTATGGATCAGGCTGTATGTCTTATCCAATTGCCAGTCGGCATTCCACTGGTCCCACATCCCGTCAAACCAGATCCCGCCAATATCACCGTAATTAGTAAGTAATTCGCTGAGCTGGTCATTCATATATTGAATATAAGAATCCCAGTCACCCCTTTCAGGCCTTCCCGTATATCCCTGTCCTGTTCTTCCCCTGGGATAATAATCCGGATGGTGCCAGTCGAGTTGAGAATAATAAAAGAACAGCTTCAGCCCCTGCTTATCACATTCTTCTTTGAGCTGCTTCAAGATATCCTTCCCGTATGGAGTGTGGTCAACCACATCCCAGTCACTTACTTTGGAATCAAACAAAGCAAATCCGTCGTGGTGCTTGCTGGTGATGGTAATGTAATTCATCCCGGCCTCTTTTGCTATAGATACCCATGCTGCCGGATCGAACTCAACGGGATTGAAAAAGTCGGCCAGCCTTTCATATGCCTGGATGGGTATTTGTTTCTGGTTCATGATCCATTCGGCAATTCCGTAATCACCGCCTCCGCCCATTACACTGTAGACACCCCAGTGGATGAACATTCCAAATTTTGCTTCATGGAACCATTCGCGGTTATCGAGGTTTTCCTGTGCCGGCACGTAATCTTTTTGAGCACTGGCAGAGAAGAATAAAACACCTAGCAGGAGTGTTCCAATAATTCTTTTCATTTGCTGTGAGTTTTATCGTTAGGTTAATACAGGTAGAGATGGCATTCCACGCATAGATATTCCTTCCATGCCTCGTCAATGTTTACAGGATGTTTGAAACTGAGGGAATCAAAAATATTTCCCGTTTCCAGGTTTCCGGGAGGACCCTGGGCAGTGATGTTGTGGCACAGGTTGCAGTCGCGTGGGATGGTGTTGCCATCGCTTGATACATGCAGGTCGTCATGGCAGCGTGAACATCCTTCTGATTCCAGGTGGCCTATATGATTCGGATATACATCCCACCGGACCTGCATAAAAGGAAATATATTGTTTTTTAATTCATTCTGTATCCCGGTAATGGCCGTTTCTATCAATACCGGATCCTGTTCAGATATCTCCGGATAATTTTGAGCATAGAATTCCGATACCTGTTCCTGCACATAGATCAGCGCAGAATCGAGGTATTCAAAATTAACAAGGAGAACATCCATCGCGATTTTTTTTATTTCCGGCAAATTATTCGGTATGGCACCTGATGCGAGCCCCCTGTTAACAAAATTTGAGGGCGATAAATAATTATGAGAGGGCCGGTTGTGGCAGTCCATGCAATCCATCGTTCTGATCTCATAATCTGTAATTTCGCCTTCCAGCGGCAAATCCTGGTCCTCGAATTCAACCACCTCACCTGTCTTTTTATTGGTATACCTGACCCATGAAATGTATTCCCTTGTTTCATCGGCAGCAATATATTCAACCATCACATCTTTATTTATATGCCAGTGAATGCCTTCTTCCAGCCCCATTGCACTGTATGGAGCTCCAATTTTCATCTGCAGGCTGATATCCCATTCAGAGTTGTTTTCATCAGCCAGGAAATATTTCTCGAAACGATTATAATATGGCGTAAATTTTTCCGGCCAGTGACATTGTTCACAGGTTTCACGGGCAGGCCTTAAATTGGCGATAGGAGTCTCAATGGGTTGGGGATATTTTTTGAAGATTACAGAATAAACCTGGTACAAACCCGACAATTTTGAACGTACGTACCAGTCAGCCCCTGTACCTACATGGCAGTCCACACAGGCTACCCTGGCATGGGGTGAATTGTGATAAGTGGTATATTCCGGTTCCATTACATTATGGCACAGCTCCCCGCAGAATTCTGTTGATTCTGTATAATGAAATGTTTCATAACTTCCCACTGCTGATAATAATAGAAACACTGCCGTAGTGGTTACGAAAATCAAAAATGCATTGCGATGCCCCCTGGTATTCAGATCAATCATAGGCCAACGTTGTTTCGATTCCGTTTTTATCCGTTTATCGCGCTTGAATTTGACGAACATCCCGATGGGAATCAGCAATAACCCCAGGATAAGAAATAAGGGCAATACTATATAGGCAAATAACCCGGTATACGATCCGCCCTGGTCAAATACAACTGAAATGATGATGAAAAATAAAATCAGGAATAAACTTATCGCGGCAAGCACCGTTCCGATAAGTGAAGTCCAGTTGTGATAGGAATGCGGTAATTTCATGGTTGCAGAGGTTATTTTTGTGAAAGTAAGGAATTGTTGCAGGATTCGCATATTATATGCAGGATGAAATGATCCCGGTAACAGTTATTCAAATTAAATTTAAATAAAGAAAGGACGCACTAATCAAAATAATTCTAAATAGCTATATCCCGGCCTTAGCGGATTGTATTTTTTATAAATTAAACAACTTATTTTTAATCCGTTTTACCTAAACCGCTCTCATGAAAACCCTTTCATTCAAGGATAAACTTGGATTTAGCGTAGGTGAGTATTCCTCCAGTATACTCTGGCAGACTGTAATGTTTTTCCTCCCGGCTTTTTATACCGATACTTTTTTACTACCTGCTTCAACGGTGGCTATCATGTTTCTTCTGGTGCGGATCTTTGATGCGGTAAACGACCCTTTTATGGGGATCATCTCTGACCGTACAAATACGAGGTGGGGTAAATTCCGGCCCTATCTGTTATGGTTTGCAATACCTTACGGGATGGCTGCATTCCTTATGTTTACAGCCCCGGATTTCAGTCCCACCGGCAAGGTGGTTTATGCCTTCATTACCTATACTGCCATGATGGTCATCTATACAGCCATTATGATCCCGTATAATTCACTGATTGGCGTGATCTCCCCCTACCAGGAAGAGCGAACGAGCATCTCATCCTTTAAATTTGTTTTTGCCTATGCTGCAGGAATAACGGTGCAGATCCTTATCATACCAATGGTTGAAAAGTTGGGTGCCGGTAATCCGGTGAAAGGATACCAGTACACCATGCTTATTTTTGGGATTATATGCGTTTTGTTTTTCCTGGTATCCTTCTTTTTCGCAAAGGAGCAGGTGAAACCCGATCCGGCCATTAAGCCTTCGGTGAAAAATGACCTGAAGGATCTTTTTAAAAACGGTCCCTGGGTTGTACTTTTTATAGTCTCAGTCGCTTCACTGACATACATTGCCATCCGCAGCGGAGTGATCATTTACTATTTCAAATATTTTCTTGGAAACGAGAAGGCCTCAGGTTTGTTTATGGCAACTGGAACATTAGCAGTACTGGCCGGCGTATTACCTACAAAATGGTTAAGCTCGAAACTGGGTAAGAAAAACCTCTATATCATCAGCATGCTCGTTATCGCGGTTTCCCTGTGCGGATTTATGCTGGCTGGAAAAAATATTGCCCTCCTTTACACCTTCCAGATCCTGTTTTCCTTTGCATCAGGTCCCACCATGCCCCTCCTCTGGTCGATGCTTGCAGATGCAGCCGATTTCTCCGAATGGAAAAACAAGCGAAGGGCTACAGGACTTGTCTACTCGGCCACAACCCTTGGCCAAAAAATGGGACTGGCGATCGGAGGAGCAATAACCATGGGTATACTTTCTTTTTTTGGATATATAGCCAACGTTGAACAATCCGAAACTTCGATTATGGGCATCCGGTTGTTGATGAGCCTCATCCCTGCAGCCATTGCATTGGTTGTTGCGGGTGTTCTGTTCTTTTATAAACTCGATGATAAGAAAGTGAGGACCATAGAAGGAGATCTCACGCAACGCCGAAAGGAGAGAGAATCCCAGGATCAATCGCTGTCCGCTTCATCCGGCGGAATTTGAGTTTGATAAACAATAAATAAAATGAAATACCGAAAATTACTTGTTCCTGAGATCGGTAAAGTTATTCTTGTTGAGGAGGAATGGAATGAGAAAATTTCAGGACCCCGTGATGTGATCATCAGGAACCACTTTTCACATATCAGTGCCGGATCCGAACTCCCTGCCATAGACGGACTCGAATCGTGGTTCAATATTCCGGGTACACCGGGATATACTGCGGTAGGAGAGGTCCTTGAAATTGGAGAAGCCGTCGATCATGTTATGCCTGGAGACCTGGTTTATACCTATGGCCCTCATGCTGAGCTGTTCAGGATTGATTCCGGCGACCGATGGCACGGGGCATGTGTAAAACTTCCGGAAGGGATCCGGGCAGATCATGCCGCTTTCACCCACATGGCGGGTATCGCCATGACGGCCATCAGGAATTCAAATATTGAGCTGGGAGACGATGTGGCTGTCACCGGGATGGGAGCCATAGGCATCCTGGCTGCCCAGCTGGCACAATTACAGGGAGCACGGGTTATTGCAACCGATCCTGAACCATCCCGGCGTGAACTGGCAAGACAATGCGGGATCATGCCTGTACTTGATCCCATGTTACCGGATATGAGAGACCAGATCATGTCGATGACAAATGAAAAGGGGGTCTCCACACTGATCGATGCCTCCGGTATGTCGAATGTGATTGTGCAGTCCATCGACTTTGTCACCCTTTATGGTGAGGTAATCCTGTTGGGAACGCCTCGTTCACCCTACGAGACAAACCTCACAAGCGTTCTGCAACATTTTCACCTGCTGCCCCATTGCCTGACGATGAAAGGAGCCCTTGAATTCATTTATCCCACGCATCAGGTCGAATTTTCCAAACATTCCATCGAACGGAATGCAGCCATAATACTCAGCCTGATCGAATCGGGCAGACTGTTGATCGGTCCCATTCACAGCCATACCATGAAACCGTCAGATGCACAGATTGCCTATGATGGCCTGCGGAATAATAAGGATGAATTCATGGGTGTGGTGTTTGACTGGCACGAAATATAGGTGATTTGCATACGGAATCCGATGATTTTAATTAATTTCAGGGACCGGCATGCAATAAAGCCCGGTTGAAATTTTAAACCATTTATATGACACCAAAATTTTTAATCCTGTGTTGTTGCCTTTTTCCCCTGGATATATTATCTGCATCTGCCCAGCAGGTAATACAACCTGGCAGACCTGAAAACTTTAAGTCCTATACCTATAAATATACTATCGAACAGCTCAGGGAGAATTTCTCAGGCCCCATGATGAATATGGCCCGGGAAGATCTCAAAGAACTGGAACAGGTTAATTCAGATGGTAAATACAGGGCGGATTTCAATTCACTTGACAAACATCAGGCCCCCGACTGGTACCGCGATGCCAAACTGGGTATATTTTTTGACTGGGGATTGTATTCAGTGGCCGGACATGCTGAAAAAGGATGGAGCAGGGCAAGGTACCCCGATTGGTATCTTTATAAGATGTACCACGACGATAAGGAATACCATGCCGAAATATGGGGTGAAGATTTTCACCGGGATGATTTTATTCCCCTCTTTATAGCTTCAAATTTTGATGCTGAGAATATTATATCCCTTGCAAAGGAAAGCGGCGCCAGGTATTTTGTCCCGTTCAGCAAACATCACGACGGTTTTTGTTTGTGGGATTCGAAATATACGCAGCGGGATGTGGTTGATCTTTTCCCGGGAAGGGATCTTGCTGCCGAAATTGTCTCTGCCTGTGAAAAACACGGATTATATCATGGTTTTTACTATTCGGTGGAGGATTATGAGTACCCGATGATAAAGGATGACGGGGAAATATGTATCAGGATGTGGTCGGATATTATGGCGCCCGATAATGCAGGACTTGCCTCAATGGATAATGAGATTTGTGATGAATTTCAGCCTGATCTACACAATCGCATGCTGACAGGGAAAGTACCTGTTCGCCACTTTATCGACGACTATATCGTCCCGAAAGCAAAAGAATATATTGATAAATACGATCCCGATATTTTATGGTTCGACGGGGAATGGCAGTGCCCGGCTGAATATTACAAAACGCCGGATATTACAGCTTATTTTTATAACCAGGCAGAAGGGCGGAAAGAAGTGGCTGCCAATGACAGGTTCGGAAAGGGAACCAGGGGGCATCATGGGGATTTTCATACGAGTGAGACAGATGAAGTGGTTGAGATTTCAGATCATTTGTGGGAAGAGAACAGGTCCATGTCAGAATCCTATGGATACAATTGGTCCGATTCACTTGAAAATTATTTATCTGCAGACGAGCTGGTTGAGATGCTGGTGAGGATTGTGGCCAAGGGGGGGAACCTGAACCTGATCGTTAATCCCGACGGGACAGGCAGGATACCCGAACTGCAGGTTAACCTGTTAAGGGAATTGGGAGCATGGCTCAGGATCAACAGCGAAGCCATTTACGGAACCCTCCCTTATGAGGTGGTCTG
The DNA here is from genome assembly GCA_964477295.1 of uncultured Bacteroides sp. Lineage (GTDB taxonomy): Bacteria > Bacteroidota > Bacteroidia > Bacteroidales > SM23-62 > CAYZEZ01. The sequence goes on from CAYZEZ010000031.1 coordinate 23,432, forward strand.
CGATAATACCCAGCTGGGGCAGCCGGTATGGTATACCATGAGCAAGGACCGGAAATATGGTTATGCAATTGTTTTTGACTGGCCTAAGAGTGAGACTTTTATCTGTAAAGGTGCCAATATGATCTGGGAATCAGATGTTTATATGCTGGGCTATGATTCACCGCTTGAATGGGTTGATGTGGGCAGGAGGCGATGGGGTATGTCGGCAAAGATCCCGGAAGAGATGCTGGGTGATCCCTCAAAAAGGCCCTGTAAGTACGCCTGGGTCCTGAAGTTTGAATATGACAAAGAAAATCAGTTTGGCAATTAATTGCCGTTGGTTTTAACCCACGGATAAAGGATATAAAAAGGAATTGGGTTTTAACCCTAAATAAATAGCAAATCTTTTTCAATTGAAATATTCTGATTATGAAAAATTTAGGATCGCTTGATAAAATGCCTGCTATTCTCCTCATCTGTGCTTTTATTTCTGCAACTCAAATACTGTCAGGACAAATAAAGATCCTGGATAATGGCGACCAGGTATCGTGGGACGGGAGTTATTATGATTTTCGTGATTCGGCTGGTGTTAAAATGGTTAAAATGTGGATACCTCCAAATACCGAAACCATCAAAGGTGTTTTTATATCCGGCCATGGCGGGGGAAGTGGAGACAGCCGGAATTTTGCCCGCGATGAAAATGTACGGGCTTTCGCCATGCGGCTGGGCTTCGCCGTTGCCGGGTTGCATAATTTCCCGGGCCGAAGGGTATACTCTGAGGGAGCCGCAGTTTTTTTCCATGCTCTGGATGAATTTGCAAGACTGGGAAACCATCCTGAAGTTGCCAACCTTCCGTTTGTGATGTATGGAAGTTCAAATGGCGGTGCTGCAACCTATGGATTTGTCAATTATGCACCGGAACGAGCTATTTGTTTCGTGGCCAATGTTTCTGCAGGTGGATCACCGAGGGAACCGGTTGATGCTGCTCTGAAAGTGCCCGGGGTATTTATCATGGGCAAGTTCGATGCCCTGATCAGGGAAAGAGGCATAA
>CAYZEZ010000032.1:0-14855 GCA_964477295.1 uncultured Bacteroides sp.
CTTCTTCTCTTTTACAGGTGCAACTGTTTCTTTAAAAGGTTCCATTTTTGAATTAAATACAACCCAGTATGCCTGGTAGGGATAAAATTCAAGTTCAACCAGATTCCTTCCGGCTTCTTTTGTATATTCAACGGGTTGAATGACACCTGTTTCGCAGTCCCAGATCTCCGCCTGTCCGCTGCCATCTCTCAGGTTTAAGGTGCACTCTCCGTATTTATCATCCCTGTTAGCGATCCAGTAGAAATGGTTCCCGTCAATCATCCTTTCTGAAAAAACCAGTTGGATATTTCCGGTTTCTGCCATGAACTGGGTATTTATTGCTTCCCTGATTTTCCCCGGCAGCAATTCAATTCTATTTTTAATCCCCGCGAGATTAATGGTCGAAGGAAGATCCTTCAACTCATTCATTTGCTCAACAATAAGGTCATCGTTTGCTCCCATTTCCGGCGAACCTCCCGGTAATTGTCCCAGCAAAATAACCGTCCCTCCCCTTTTTGCAAAATCAAGGATCTTTTGTGCAGTTATCCTGGAAAGAATGTACATGGGCGGAAGAACGATAACGGAAAAATCAAAATCACCGATCTGCAGAGTAGTCTCGGAATGTGCAATATTAATTTTAAGGCTATTTACAGGCGCCTTTTTCATATAATGTTTATCGGCAACCAGGTAGTCGATGTTCGAGAGGGTCAGTGTTTCCATCGCTTCGGTATAAACCCGGTTTATTTCAACAAGGAAAGGATCCCAGTCATCCGGTCGTTCAACGGCACCTGCCACTTCATCACTGCTCTGCTCATCTTTAAAATAATTATCTGCCAGTGCCCAGGCGCTCTCCAGGGGACTGATCAGCAACACATCAGCTACCAGTTTTCCCTGGCGGTTCACATAGGATGCACGCCTGGCGAAATCGGTCCAGACCGAAAGATTGGTAAAATAGGGATTCTCGTTATACCAGTCCGCAGGATAGGGGATGGTCGTTAAGTCCCTGTTATTGTTAATGCCATGAGCAACAATATGGTTTATGCCCCAGGCTGTAACGACATTCACCGTCCTTTTCATCTCCATGGGAGTCTGTCCCCAGCCGTTTACGCCCATCACCTCGCACATAAACGGTCTGTCCTCAAATTCGCATACCGATTGCGTTTCCTTGAAATCGTGTACCCTTTGTGACCGCATACCCACTGCATCGGTCCCCGGCATTGTTACCCGGCGCTGGGCTTTCATCAGGTCACCCACTGCCCGTGTGATCAACATCAGCGATTCTTCCCACAGGTTGGTAATATAGTACATGTTCCTTTCTTCCAGCCAGTCGTTCAAGCAGCCGATGAAGTGGGTGCAGTAAATATCTGAAACGACGTCGAACCAGTCGTACCTGGCCTTTGCCCCCAAGCCCATATCGTCTTCATCGGATAACAACGGCATCCAGGCTCTTATATCCCTGTTTTTCATCTCCTTATACCGGACCGGCAGGTATTCTGACCAGGCAATTTTCCAGCCATAATCCCCCTCATTATCGACAAACACACCGGGGATCGATTTACCCATATCCTTTTTAAACCTGGCCTCGTAGGGTTCATGGGCAATGGGAATAAATACATCCATTAATTCCGGGTCGATGTAATTGACCAATCCCCCGTCGATTCCCGGATGATGGTATGTTTCGTATATGTATATGATCCATTTGCCAGCAGGTACATCCCATTGGAAAGGGGCTCCCTCTCCTATTACTTCAAGCGATCCGGCCATGATCTGGTTTTTGTCATTCAGCCGGGCAGCCACTGTAAATTTTGATTCGGGGATCTCGATTGTACCTTCCCCATCGACAATTTTTTTACGATATTTTAATGATACAGCCTTCAGGTCCGGACGGCTCTCCAGCACCCTTCCGGCAGCCTGCCCGCTGGGCCACCAGTATTCGTCGTTATACCCGAGCGTCATCCCTGCCTTTTTAGCCATGTTAAGGGCCTTTCCAAAGGCATCAAACCACTGGTCCGAGAGCCACTGTTCTTTTGGTAATCCCCGGCGGGGATGGGTGTAACCGGGATTCAGGCGTTGCTGAGTCATCTGCCTGGCCATTTCGGTGGTCTGTGATGCATCCAGCGGCGCATCCCAGAACCAGAATGTATGCGGAGCATAAAAGAGGGGAGGTTGCTTAAAATGATCACGGAGCTGGCTGAAGTTATCCACTTTCTCTTTCCATACTGGTTGTACCTGCTTTTTGCACGAGGTAGTATACAAAAGACCAATAGCAGCCAGTATTAACAGGATTGGTTTACAATTAAATTTAGTCATTGATTATTTATTAAATGATTTAGTCAGGGTTCGATCCGGTGTTCCCGGGACATAATAAGTTAAAAATTGAGATATCAATCCGGAAAATTCATCCGCTTAAAATATCCTGGAAACGGGGATCTGAGCGGAGGTTGTCAAGAATCGATTCCATTGTTCCGTTAATAATAATACTCATTCTCCTCATCCGGGCTGTCATTCCGGAAGGGTAATACGGCTATTGATTTCTCCAGTTGATCAAGGTTTTCTAAATCCCTGTTCCGGTTGATGATGCGCAGAACTACAAGGGCCAGGATTATCATTGCAATCACCTAGGTTGCAATCTTCCATGCCCTAATCCTGGATGGTGCTTCAGAAAATTCCTCCTTTATTGCCTTAACAAATCTTGTCTTTTCAATTCCATCAGGTGTAACATCATAGATCCAGGATAAAATAACTGCAATAAGAAAACCAATGCAAAGCAGCACAATAACATGCGCAAGCGTCCACTCAGGAAGCTTGGGTGGATCAGCTATGATTGAAACCAATTCAAGAATCACAAACGCTGAAGCTGCATAAACTGTGATCACGCGGGCTACCTTGCGGCGTTTCAGCTCCTTAAGAAAACTTGTCAGATTATTTGGTTTGTGTGACATTGAATCAAAGACGATTTTTTCAATCTGCATGGTTTTATCCGGCAGGATTTATGCGCTTACTCTTTCAAAAACAAATTTATTACCACTGGCAAAAATCACATTAAATCCTTTAATGGGGTGATCATCCCCCAGTGATTGAGTGATATATTCATAGTAACTTGGATTTATAAACTGGTTTTCTGATAAAGGCAGAACTTCAAAATCCAGCCCAGATGGATCATTTATAAACAGCTGCGAACCTTTCCTATAGACTTCCACAAAACTTGAAGAATACTTAAATCTTCTAACCAATGACTCTAAAACAGGTATTATTTCTTCATGTTCCTGACCCTGAACAAATTCCAGGTGCCGGATATAATTCGCCAGGTAACAATGCTCAGAATTGTCGGAATAAGCACTCTGAAATGCAATGAGCGCTTCCTTTTGTTTGTTTAATTCAGGAAGTTTTTCACCCCTTAATATCAGGGAATCCTGATGCCAGTATGTTTTGGATGCATTCAGGTCGGACTGTAGATCAATTAGTTTATAGACTTTTCCCCGCCTGTTTATACAATACCTTGTATTATGAAATATGTTATCCTCCATCCCGGTAAAAGATGTGTCTGATAAACGGTATTGAAAAAATCCCCATTGGTTCACTTCTTTCCTGAATAAATGATCATTATGAATTATAATGTTAAAAAAATACTCGCTGGTATTTGACCTGTATTTTCCTGTAAATATGGGCAGATGATCATCCTTGAATAGCTCATTTCTGGCAAACCTGATATGCTCTAACATCAACATAATTCTTTTCTCATCTTCAGGCGACAACAGCATAGCTTTCCGGAAAGTCATTTCTGCATTTTCCAGATCCCCCTTATGTAAAAGGAATTGCCCTTTTATTATTAAAAACTCTGCGTTATCCGGATTCTCCTCTATTCTCTTCTCCAGGTATTTTAATCCTTCATCCACCTTGTTTGAAATCAGATAACTTCTTGCCAGCATGATCTGGTAAGGAGGATAATCAGGTACGATTTTGTTCAATTGTTTAATCGCATCTTTTGCTTTGTCATTTAAGAAATTTACAATATAAATATCTATCAGGGTAAGGAGTATTTCAGTATTATAAGGTTGCAGTTTATGCTGCATCTCTGACAGGGCAATCGCTTTTTCATTCTCTCCGAGGATAGAATAATTCAGAATCCTGACCTGGATATCCCGGTATTCAGGCAACCTCTTGCGATGACGCATCGCAAGTGATATATATTTATTAGCGCATATTTTACTTGACAGGTAAAAATGAGAATGCCAGGCAAACTGGTAAGAGGCAAGTGCAACAGTAGAATCCCGATCTACTGCTTTTTTAAAATTTAAGGTGCTACTGCCTGTTGAGAAATCCTTGTTAAAGTATCCTCCATAAATAAAATACCTGTAGGCATTGAGATTTTTAGTAGTGTGCTCCTTAACCGGCAAGTCAGGAAATAAGTTAATAATGTTTTCGGAAATGCCCAGATCGATCCTGGTCTGCAGACTTATTGAATCTATAAGGCCAAAAAGGTCGTTTCCCTCGAATGTGGTTGCTCTTTTTACAGAACCGTTCAGGGTTTGATGAAGATTATAGGATATTTTGTACCACATAAAACGGAACTTTTTCCCTGTATTTAGAAGAATCATCATCAAATCCGGTAATCAACCGATCTAAAACTGCCTGGGAACGAAGATTCCTTGCGATCAGGGGTGAGGAGCTTCTATGGTTTTCACGAAGGCATTTAACTATATCCTCATTGCCGGATTATCTTTTCCGTAAACACCAGCTGCCCGTCAACTTCCAGGATCAATATGTAAATCCCGGGGTCCACATTCATCCCGGACCGGGCGGTTCCATCCCAATTCCAGCTATGGAATCCAGTTTCCATCTGCGGATCATGATAACCGGCTAATTCCTGTCCCAGTAAATTCATTACCCGGATAGTCACCAGCCCCGGTTCTTCGAGATGATAACTCAACGTTAGCGATGCAGTAAACGGGTTTGGATAAACACTCACTCCCGGATCAATAGCCTCCTCTTTCCCGCCGGAGCCTGCCTGAATACATACACCGGGCATATTGGCATCCATCCAGTTGATCCTGTCGACCATGAAATCTATGACAAAATTGTACTCATTCTGGTAGGTGCCGCCAATATAGTTGTTGGGCCAGACCCAGGTATCAAGGATGGGCCAGAGAAGAAAATTCTTTTCCTGCGATGCATCAATCAACCCGGCAATGGAATCGGTGAAGTTCAGCAGGTTGACGATGTCGAACTTCCATTGACGCAGTTCGGTCCAGCGGCATTTCAGCCTGCTGGTGAACTCCGGGTCGAGCATCATCCTCCGGAACCAGTATTGTCTCCAGGTAGTGGTGTATAGCCATCCCTCGGGGCTATCTGCCCCGTCTACAGAATAGTCTACATTTCCATAGGATAGATTATTATCCCAAACAGGACCCATACATAATTTCCCGCCATCCGTGTCCTTATGCTTATGCAGAAAAACACTGTAAAGAAAATTATCCACGTCTTTGCTCAATTCACAAACCAGGAAATAATCGATAAACGAATCCATATCGATGTATTTCTTATACCCATTCTCCGGATCCTTAAAATCAGAACCATTCAGGGCACTCTCAAAATCACGCATGTATCCCTGGATATATTCCTGCTGCAAGGGATGGATATCTTCCGTCCCGGGATAATAATACTGCAGAAATGTCAATCCCGTTCCAGGTAAGGTCGGGTCAGGCACTGAGGTCCAGCCATCTTCGGGACCAATATCATCCTGCTTGTCGATCTTCAGGATATATCCACCGGTTACTTCCACACCAGCAGTGTCGGTGGGCAGCAATGTGGCCAGCGGGAGCCGGTTTTTATCCCTTTTGATCTTTTCCAGCAACAGGTAGGTCCCCTTCAATTCTCCGTTTAAAACCATATCACAATACCTGAACCTGGGGGCGTATTGTCCTGTTTCCCGGGCCATATGGAATGTCAGGGCATTCCTGATCAAGCTTTTATCACCATAGGGTCCATGAAGGATCCAGTCGTTTTCTTCGGGCATGCCCAGCAGGGATACATTCCTGTTTTCCCCCATTTCATCCTGTGTTTCAAACTGGTAAGATTTTTTAGGATAAAAGTAATCCGATGACTGCCCCCTCCGTTCAATCATAATCCTGCCCGAATATCCATTATAATCATCTGACAGGTTATTTATTTCACCTGGTCCATTATCGACAATCCCCATAAATGAAACAATCTTTGGTTCATTTGGAATACTGTTTCCAAAGGTGTTGATGATGACCAGGGGCAGGTTTGAAGAAGAAAAATCGATCGGGGGAACGAACCATTCAGGGGTTTCTCCATATGATTGCACGGCCTGGCTCACCCCCACAGAAAACCAAATCAAAGAGGACATATCAGACGATCCGATGTCCTGGTTATGAACCTGCACCGCAAGCAGGTTTTTTCCTTGAACCAGGTTTTCGCTGATAAATGACCAGGAAATTATTTCTCTTTCCGGTAACCCTCCCTGGTATACTTCAGCTTCCCGCCAGGTATCTGCAACCTGGTCATAGGTGGGAGGTATTCCGGCTGTACCAATATTTGCACGGGATATCTCCACTCCATTTAAATAAGCCACGTATGCATCATCATAATCAATATTTAAAATAGCTTGCTCAATGATGGAAGTATCAAAAATCTCAAAGGCTTTTCTCAGGTATAATGAAATGGTTGGCTCCGGAAGTATGGTATTATCATCTCCGTCTTCATAGCCGATACCACCCTGGCCTGATGACCAGTCAGCATCATCAAATGACAATCCTTTCCAGTTTGACGGAGGTTCTGTAGCACCGATGAAATATTTGAAGATCTCATCAGCATAAATAACCGTTTCCCAATGATCAACCTTACCCACCTGCCCGGCTGTGTTCAAGGGAGAAAACAGTAAAACCGCAAACGATAATATACCTATGGAAAATTTCATCAGACAAGGATCCTTTCCTGCTGTACCGCGATACTTTCTATTGTATAACAATCTTTTTAATCATTGTATCCACTGTGGATTTGGTCCTGAAATAATATATCCCGGGAGGCAGATCCCCGGTCCCGAACATATAGTTCTGACGGCCATCCCGGTTATAGGTTTCAGAAGACCTTACAACAATACCCGATTCATTATACAATTCCATTGTTACGATCCCCTTAACTCCATCCTGAAAATGAACATTGAAATATGTGCCGGCAGGATTTGGAAAAACCGAACAACGGAAAGGGCCATCGGGCAATTCTCCGGTTGAAACCTGATCATCATAAACCAGTTTAATATCGTCGAAATAGTAATAATTAGCCTCGCTGGATCCGAAATCGAAAAAGAGAGTAATGCGGTTGTATTTGCCCGATTCAGTCCCGGTGAAATCAAATGAAAGCTCTACCCACTCCTCTACTTTGGTTAGTTCGGCATATTTTTCGAGAAATACCGACCCGTTACCGGAATCTTCCAGTTTAAGCAGGACCTGCCCTGTTTTTGGACCGTAGACCTTCATTTTAAAAACATTGTTTTGAGAGAAATCGATCCAGTCACTTACGTCGGCATAAATTCCGGCCCAGGTTACAATACTCTTAAACGATTTACCCACATGTTCACTCAGATTGATGCCTTCTTTAAATGGATTGGATATTTTTTCGAAATTTGTTTCGGCGAATGGCTGAAAGTATAGATTTGTGCCTTCGAAACTACAAAATACGATGGTATTGCCAATCGATACAGGTAAACTATAGCTGTCTGTTCCACAAGAATTTGAAACTTCTGCAGAAACATTTCCCTCTACCGTTCCAAAATCAACGGTAATTGCATTTGTACTCTGGCCTGAAGTAATTATGGCATCCTCAGGCACCTCCCATGTATAGGTATTCTCTCCGGGTAATTCAGTCAGGTGATAGCTCTTTTCTGAAGCATTTTCTGTTACCGATTCAGCACCCGTCAATACCGGTATATCTATCTCGACCATTGCGGTAGTGTCAAGATCAAAGCAGCTGTTAGCGACGGAAACCGAAACCTGGCCCCCCGTGCATCCCCAATTCACAAATAATGAGTCACTGCCCTGTCCTGAAAGGATAGTTACATCCTCAGGAACGGTCCACTCATAAGTGGTATTTTCAAGATCCGCAATGGTAAACAGCATGGAATCATTTTGCTGATATACCAGTGTTTCTCCTGCAATTGAAGGGGATGAAAATATCACCGGATGTTTTATAATAAATGTCCCGCATTTACCTGCCACTTCCAGCGAAATGGAATCCTCTGTGCAGCCCAGGTTAACTTTAACTGAATTTGTACCCTGTCCTTCAACAATGCTGGCATCATCCGGGACCGTCCAGTTGAAGGTAGCTCCTGAGATATCGGTGAAAGTATAGATTATTCCGCTGGCATTGGGGGCTTCCTGTCCAATCTTTTTAATCTCCTGTGTGGCCGGATCTCCATATACCCTCACATAGTCAACTTCCAGGGTTTGCGGGAAAACGGTTGTCTCATCCGGTGAGCCCGGCCAGTTCCCTCCCACAGCCAGGTTTAATATCAGGTAAAAACGCTCCTGGAAAACATTCCAGTGTGTCACATCTCCGGCTTTTATAACAGAATAGACCGAATCATCCACTTCCCATACCATTGAATCAGGTCCCCAATCAAGGGCAAACACATGAAATTCTTCAGAGAACTTACTATCGGGCAGGGCATAACTACTATTTATATATTCATGTGGGGGGCCGTAATGTAATGTGCCCCAAACGGTCGACGGCTCTTGCCCCACCAGTTCCATGATATCTATTTCCCCGCTGTTGGGCCAGGTACCATATTTAGAATCTGTTGACATCATCCAGAATGCCGGCCACATACCCTGTCCTTCGGGAAGTTTGATTCGCGCCTCATACCTTCCGTATTTCCAGTCTCCCTTATGCTTTGAATCCAGCTTTGCCGATGTATAATCCCTGGTCAGGTATTGTTCCTCCCGGGCTTTTATCACCAGCACACTATCGATAATCTTCACATTTTCTTCACGGTCGGTATAATATTGAAGCTCGGCGTTACCACCCCCTTCGTCATCAACACTCAGGGTCCATTTTAGTGAATCAATTTTAGGTCCGTCAAATTCGTCGGCCCAGATCAGTTCGGTGCACTGGCCCATACTATTGATGGCAATAAATCCTGAGATGATGATTAAACAAAAACTTACTATTGTTAATCGGAATGCAAAGGCTAATGTTTTCATTTGATTAGTTTTTAATAATACATTATTCCCCGGCTGCATGCTATACCATTTCAGGTATTAACTCAACATGCATGCTGGTTACTTTCCCCTCCCTTTGAAATACGGAGGCAGTGGTTGCAGCATCCACAATATTTCCATTGATGATAATTTCATTGCCATCCCCGTATTTTATTTTTATCATTTTATGGTCTGACAATTTATATATTACCGGGACCTGGCAATACGTGAATGCAAGGGTATTTTTAACGAGTTTAATCCTTTTCTTTTCCCCTGTGATATCATAATAATGAAAATCTCCAGGATTATCCAGGAACTCTTCTTTTCTGAGAAGCACCGGCATAAACTTAATTTTTCCCTTTTCAACTACTACACCCAATTCACCCCACCTGGAGATAATATCTTCTTTTACCTGGCCGGTCATCCCTGGTTGCTGCGCTCCGGCATGACCTGGTGTGTGTGAATACGGATCCGTCGGGAAGGCACCGAAAACATCCGGTGTTTTGTTAAGCCCCAGTCCTGCCCTGATATCGTAATACTGCTCAAAAAGACGATCTCTGACCTCTTTATGTGCATTCTTTTCAACGGCCTTATAATAAACCGCCTTTACGGCCAGTAGCAATTTGGATACCATATGCCAGTAAACGGATCCCAATCCCTCGTATTTAAAGAATGTCCCTGACCTTCCTGTAAATGACTGGTGATCAAATAATCCTTCATAAATATCCAAAACAAGCTGAAGATCTTTCACCACAAGTTCACTGTACTCATCCGGCAAATCATTTAAAGCCTGTTTCAGGGTATCTGCATTCCTTATGCTGCCATTGAAATGAAAACCTCCATTATCATCCTGTATGACGATCTGCTTGTTTTTTACTTTAATAAGCTTTTTCAGCAGGTCAGAATCCAGAAATCTACCTGGAGGGATATTGTTCTTTTCGGTAAAGACAGGTAGTTTGCGGTTGGGATACAAAATATAGCTGTACTGGTCTTCGCGGAAAAGATTACTTTTCTTTAGCGCATCGAGCACACCCACCACCTCTTCTTCTGATAAATAACCTGAACTTATTGCGGCCACCTGTCCTTCCAGCATTTCATACAGGTATCGAAGCGATATTTTATTGCCTCCTTCCACTTTCATCAGGTTATAGGAATGGTACAACCGATCATCCCGCTTATTGGTTTTAATGGTATGGTCGGTATATTTCAGTGACCATTCGATAAATTCAGTGATATCGGTGATTTTTACCTGTTCTTTTCCGGAAAATCCCGATCCATATATGATCTGCCTGTATTCACTTCCCGCACGTCCCAACTTATCCAGCAGTGATTTTTTCTCAATATCAGAGAAACCGGTTTGCAGCACGTGTTGATAATTATGCAGGATACCCGATATCCCTTTCAATAAACCGGCTACCTCTCGTGAGACAGGAATGGTGCCTGAGCCAGCCGAACTGAATAAATCCCTGCAGAAAGTCAGGTATTCCCGCAGGTAATAAACCGTCACCATTGACACGCCATAGCCTACCAGGGCATTATTTGCATCGTTCCATTCCGGCCGTTGTGTATTTAACCAGATACCCCCTTCGGGAATAAGATTAGAAAGTTTTGCCAGCACCGGGACCAGCAGTTTTTCCGCCAGGTTAACATGGTAAACCTGGTCCTTCTGATCCCATATCAGCCGTCCATCAGCACCTGCAGAAGATACACGATCCTGTAACCGCCGGTTCAGTTCAGCATCAAAGGCAATGGTATTATGAGGATCGCTTATTAAATCTTCGTATGGTTTAATTCGATAAGGGATATTTGCATAAGTAAAAATTTCTTCCCTCAGGAATTTTCCTAATTGTTCAGGGTGATGGTTCTTTGAAATATCCAGGAGTCTTAAAAGGTAAATGATCTGATGATCACCCCAATAGCCAATATTCGACCATGGATCTGAAGGATCCGGGATTTCCCAGTCAAATCCATTGCGTGTGATCCGGTAGGGATTATAGCCATCTGCGGTGGAGGCATTGACAAACTTGCATATCATGCTTTCTGTAAATTCCGGAAATGATAAACTCAATGCTTCCCAGTTCTGGAAAATATCGCGCCAGTTTCCCTGGTAATTTAATATTTTCGATCCATCCTCCTTCCTGGTATCAATGGAAAAATAGTTCCAGGGACGGCTTGGATCACCATGCCTGCGGCTGAATGTCAGGGGCAAATACTCATAACAGATACGAAGGAGATCCGCATCATTTTGCTGACCAGTCCTGATTAATAGTTTTGCATAATGAATGCTTTCTCCCAGGGATCTCACAAAATCAGTTTTTCTGTTCGAAACGGAAGTATTCGCCTGCTTCACGAAGGATAAAAAATCATCCACCCGGACCATATAGTTGTTATCAAATATCCCCCCGCGCATTACATTAAACAATACATTGGTCATATGCTTTGAAGTACTTAACTCATCCAGTGAGCACTGCAATCCATCCGCATTTGCGATGATCTTTAGCAGCTCTTCAGTACCCCTGTTTATATCTGCGGCCAGCTCCTTTCGGGTTTGCTTTCCCGGAGTAAGCATATTTGACAGCCTGACCAGGTCTGAAGTATCCTTATCAACATCTGCAATGATGTTCCATTCTTTCCTTGTATTCCCTGCCAGCGTAATTTCGGCAACGATAAAATAAGCTCCTTTCATGGCCCGGATATCTGTTTCCTCAGCTACCGGCTGGCCCTGTATAAATCTTTCAACCTGTTGTGTTGACAGGATCCTTTTTGATTCCTCCAGTCCTTCCGACCATACGATATTCACTTTCAGGGCTTCACTTGGTTCGGCTTTATCTGTTGGGATTGAACTCAGCCGGTAGATGCCTATCCCGGTTTCAGGCAGCAATTCATTTCTTTTATACCCGTCAACCAGTGTGCTGTAACCACTCTGAAGGGCATTATCAACGCCATAGGGAAGGATGTTCTGAATACCATCCAGGACCTCCATGTAAACTTCTTCCGGCTTATGGTTTATGATCACCGACTTCCTTATAAATCCGAATCGATTGCTGTTAAACCAGCCATACCGGAAGGTCAGGTGCAGATCATCATTGATCTCTTCGAAGATCAGTTTGTTACCGATACTGTTTTTGTATATGTTCCGGCGAACAGAATATACCGGTCCGGTAAAAGCTGCAAAGGGTTCCCACAAGAAAGTCTTTCCATCCATGGCCACCAGGAATATTGATCTGCTCCCGGTAATACCCTGATAATCATGAATTTTATCGTCTGTATAATAGGGAAATAAGGAATAACCTGAATTTTTTCTTCCAGCTGTCAGGGAGCCATTACTCGAAATGAACATCCAGTGGTCGGATGCACTGACAATGCTCATAAAAAAATCGGGCATTCGGTCATAATTGGAAATCTTATAGAATCTGTCTTCTTCCAGGTTTACGAATTCACCTGCTACCTCGCTTTCGGGTATCTTTAAGTGGGTATTTCCGATATATACAGGCCGACTTACCATTATTATAATTTACACAAGTTGCCAGGTAGTTGCTGCTAACCGTCAGGCAGGAGTAATAGCAACCGGTAACCAGCAACTCAGGTCAAATAGTCATTTTCATTTATAGCAATTCATAAACACGCACATAATCGATGATAAATTGCTGTGAAGTCATTTCTTCATCCATCCCCTGTGCGCCTCCCCAGCCTCCGCCCATGGCCAGGTTCAGAATTATATTCTGCGGATTATCATAGGGCCATGAAAGATCAGAACTGGTATCGTTATAGGTTAAGTAGTGCTGTCCGTCAACGAAGGCCTTAATCTCATCCGGCCTCCATTCCAGTGTATATGTATGAAATTCTTCATCCATGTTTTCTACGTCAATGATCGCAGTGGGCTGATTGCCAAGTTTGAAATAGTAGGCCCCGCAATGAATGGAAGCGTGTGCCCTGCCATTTCCTGAAGCATCGTCTATTTCATACCCGACACTTTCCAGGATGTCGATCTCACCACAGTATGGCCATGATAATTCATCCACATAATCATCTCCCAGTGTCCAGCCTGCAGCCCAGTTCCCTCTGTTAGGGGGAACTTTTGCCCTGAATTCTATTTTGCCGTAAATAAAACTTTCCCTGCCCCGGGTAGTTAGCCTGGCTGAGGTCCATTCGTGTCCCAGGTCATTTTTTCGGGCCTCAATAATAAGATTACCGTTTTCAAGACGCGCATTTTCCGGGCGATTCTCTGTATAATACTGCAGTTCATTATTGCCCCATCCCCAGTTTCCTATGTCATACAACCATTTACTTGTATCAGGCATGCCCTCACCTTCAAACTCATCTGACCATACCAATGCCCACTTGTCTCCGGATGTGTTCTGCACAAGAAATTCCGGTGTTTTCATGTGCTCCCGCAGAAGGGTGAATTTTATCCAGTCGACCTGTGTTCCACCTTCAAGATGAAGTTTTATTTTGTGGAGCCCTGAATTCAAGGGGCTGCCATCCCGTGCCACAGTATTCCATTCTTCAGCAGGTCCGATACCTGAATAGGGAATATTCCCGGTGATATTATAGGTTCGGCCGTCCTTATTATCGCAATAATCTTCAATCCAGCATGATGCTGAATCGTCTTCCAGAGAGGCAATCTTCATTTGTGAAATATACCGGCCAGCAACCGGTATATCAACATCAAAAGCCAGCCAGCCTCCCGAAGAAGCCTTTACTATATTTTCTCCTGTACCCAGGGAAACGATTTCCGGATCACCCTGGGAGTCATAAAAACTTTCTGCTTCAACCAGGATCTCCAGGATATCTTTTCCCAATCCATCATCAGAACCGGTCCTGCCTTTTCTTTGATTATCACATGCATGAAAGAATAAAACGACAATAGAAAAAATAAAGAAAAACGTGATACGTGTCCTGTTCATAATAATTGATTTTAAATAGATTATTCGATGTAATTTAGTTATTTTTTACAAGAATGTTTTCCAATTCTTCCAGTGACCTCCCTTTGGTTTCAGGTACAACAATTAATACAAAGACCAATCCCAGGGCCCCAAATACTCCATACAAAAGGAATGTCAGGGAGGTACCAAAGGTAGCCAGTTCTAACGGGAATACCAGCTGAACTGAAAAGCTGACAGCTGAATTAATGAATCCTGCAAAGGATATCGCCAGGCCCCTCACGCGATTCGGGAACAGTTCAGAGAAAAGCACCCACATCACAGGCCCGAGGGACACAGCGAACGAGGCAACGAAACCGATAATCCCGATCAGGATCAAGAGTGGATTAATTTGAATCGCCCTGGCTATAAGGGCGGATTCATGTTCCTTTAATTCTAAAGGTTCCAGAATATCCTTTAGTGCACTTTTAAACTGTATATCACTCTTATAAACCTGATCTGTTATTGTATATAATTGCTCATCCTGGACTTCTTCAGGCAATTGCTCAATAGATGAAGAGGTGAGCTGATAGGTAGCAGAATTAAATCCTGCTGCCAGTAAAAACATGGAGAGGGTTATGCCTGTAAGTCCAATTACAAGCAATATTTTTCGTCCGATTTTATCTATCAGCCATATGGCAACAATTGTAAATACCAGGTTAGTCAGGCCCACCAGTATAGCCTGTGAAAAGGAGGCATCTGTGCCTATGCCTGATTGCTCAAATATCATGGGAGC
>CAYZEZ010000032.1:14865-23496 GCA_964477295.1 uncultured Bacteroides sp.
AATACCCGTGATCTGTTGAAGAATAGCAATTACGATTCCGATGGTCAGGACCAGTTTCATAGCTGGTATAAAAAGTTCGCGAAAAGGCGTTCTTTCCTTTTTGGTATCAGCCTGAATGCTTGCTTTGATGTTTTCAAATTCGGTTTCTGCCAGCTCCCCCACAGCTTTTTTCAATACTGCAAGGGCTTCTTCGGTGTGCTGTTTCATCACCAGCCACCGAGGGCTTCTTGGCACGACAAACAATGAAAAGAAATAGATGATGGCAGGCAAGGTTTCGAGTCCGAGCATCCACCTCCAGTTGAATTCAGCGAAAGCGAGTACTTTAGCCCAGGCAGCTTCAGAATAACCCAATTGAAGTATCAGGTAATTTGTAAAAAAAGCAACAGAAATACCGAGAACAATATTCAGTTGATTGAATGATACGAGCCGGCCACGTTTTTTTGGCGGAGAGATCTCGGCTATATACATAGGGGCAATAATCAGTGAAGCGCCCACTCCAAGTCCCCCAATCATCCGGGCAATAATCAGGATGGCATAGGTAGGTGCCAGGGCAGAAGCAACGGCAGAAACAAAATACAAGATGGCTGCTATCTTCAGGACGGTCCTCCGGCTCCATTTATCACTGAGCGGACCTGAGACCATCATTGCCAGGGTTGCGGTGAGGGTAAGGCAGCTGACGGCCCAGCCCAATTGTAATTTGGTAAGATTAAAATGGGGTTCTATAAATTTAACGACCCCGGAAATCACGGAGGCATCAAATCCCATTAAAAAGCCCCCCAGGGCAACAATCAATGCTACCTTAATGGTATAAACAGAATTTTTATTCATAGTATGCAGAGGATTGAATGTGAATAATAATTAATTTAAGTTGCTAGTTACGAGTTATTGGTTGACAGGTGTCTGAATAACAATCATATATGAATTAGTAAATGATACGAATTTAATTACTATTTTAATTTATGTTATTGACCATTAATACTTTACCCAGTACCTGGTAACTTGAGTTAATTAGCTTACGTTTCCAGGTACGAGTTGCCAGGCGGTATGCAACCTGGGTTAATTACTTGATTTATTAATGTATCTATCTTGTTTTGATAAACTTACGTTGTAAAAAATCATTGCTCCCATTCAAAACAGAAAGAATACAGATCCCGGGAGAAAAGTTAGCTGTATCCAGAAAAAAATCGAAACCACCAATACCGGTTTCATAAAGTATTATCCTGCCGGTTGTATCCACCCGGATGGTATATTCAATCCATTCACCTGCTGTAATCCATCCCACATTCTGTAATCCATCTCCATATTCGGTATCCACCCTTTCATCCTGTCTGGGACCAGGTCCTTCATTGGTGAGGGTATTATCATGGTAAGCAGTCCCTTCCCCGCCAAAATCATAATGTGTTGGAATGATTGTACCGGGTATTTGTTGCGGATGATCAGGATCGGGGTAAGGATACTGTCCGCAGAACCGTTGAAAATAGCTTGCATTCGTAGTATCGCAGTTATTTTCCAGTACAAGGGTAACCAGGCCTTCGGTTGTTCCCCAGTCGACCAGGATAGAATCTGTTCCCTGTCCGGATGTAATGGTTGCGCCATCCGGAACTGACCAGTAAAATGTATTGCTGCTGTCTTCCGGAAGAGAGAATTCCAGGTTTTTTTGCCGCTGGGCAGCGACATTATCACCAACAATTTTAAGTTCTTTCCCGGCTGCCATAGTTTTCCTTCCGTGCAGAAATAACCAGGGTCCCGTCTTCGACCCAGGCATTGTTTGTATCCTTATCCTTGTAATATTGCAGCTCCTCATTCCCCCAGCCACCTCCACCCACTTCATAGGTCCAGGTTCCAGGGTCAGGAAACCCGGTGTAGTTAAATTCCTCTGACCATACCAATTCATAGCATTGGGAATATACTGTTGGAGGAAACAAAAGGAGAAGAAAAAGTGATACTATTGTGAAACAATAAGTTCCGTGTAAGTTAGTATGTATCATAAGACCGATATATATCTGTGAAATTTTAATAAAATTAATATGTAACTGAGTATGCTAATTTATCAAATGTTTTTTAAATTTATCCATTATAAACATTTTGAACATGAAACAATCTATACCGCATTTTCTGGCCGGTTTGTTTGCTGCCGGTATATTAGGGATTACAGGCTGCGACAAGCATCAGGAAAGATACGAGGAGCCTCCATGGCTCGGAGGATCAAGCATTGAAACGCTTGAAGAAAGAGGTAATTATACCATTTTTCTCGATCTCATGGAAAAGGCAAACTATACCGATCCTATTACAAAACAGCTATTTACACTTTTTGTTCCGGACGATGATGCCTTCAGGGATTATTTTGAATCAGTCGGAATAAGCTCAGTAGATGATTTAACTAAAGATCAAGCAGTTAACCTATTCACACTCCATGTTTTACGAAATCCACGTTCGAGATACTATTTGATTTATGAATTTGTCTGGAGCGAGTTCCAGGGTCCCAAGGGTGAGTACGCTGCCCTGTTCCACAGGAAACCTACGCCGAGTACTTCCATTCCGTATATGGAAACCGTAAGGTATGTTCCTCCTCCGGCAGTCGGTCAGAATGAAGTTCGTATTTACACTGAAAATAAAAATGTCCCGCTCTGGTCTGCTGAATTTTTTAACGACTTCGGGGGTGCTGAAGATGGGTCGGATTACCTGTTTATGTATCCCGGAAGCACCTGGGAGTTAAATTATCCCCCCAGTTTAAAAGGATTGAACTGGCACAATGCCATGGTGATACCTAATCCCGAAATTCCTGACGAACTGGAAGTCAGGACAGCCAGCGGATTTATCTATTTTCTCGACCGGGTTGTTCCGCCTATACCCAGCATTGAGGAATATTTAATTGCCAACCAGGATAAATACGGATTGTATTATGATATCCTCCAGCAGTTCGCCACGTACATTTCTCCGCAAACTGACGAACAAAGAAGAGTGGAATACAGGAAATCCTATGATCTTGTTTTCGACCTGGCAGATGAATGGGGGCCTGAACGCCCTCCGATGCCTAAAAGAATGTGGTCTGCATTTATTCCTCCGGATAATATTTTGCAGACTTACCTGGATAATAACATCTTAAAATATTATGGATCTATTGATAGTGTGCCCCGGATTACCCTGTTTTATGTTCTTCAGAGCCAGCTCTCGGCATCTCTGGTGGTCAAGTCAAAACTTGATGAGGGCTATTTTAATGCATTTGGTGATGCTACCGACCTCGCTTCTGAGGATCTGGTTTCCGGCTATATGTGCAGTAATGGAGTTGTTTATGAATCGAAGAGGGTACTTGAGCCCAATGTATTTATTACTGTTCCCGGAACCCTGTTTTTCGACAAAGAATATTCAACCCTGCTGTTTGCATTAAACCAGGCAAATATATTAAGCTCAATTTCGAATCCCGATGCAGATGTAACCGTTTTTGCTACCACCAACGATGATCTGGAGAAATATGGTATCCGTTATAATGCAACAAGCGATGTGGTTGAATTCAGGGGGCCCGTTGATGGTAAATGGAGCGCTATGAGGACGAATGAATTGAACATGTTTGCACAGGACCAGGTTGTCAAAGGCAAGTTATCCGATCTGAACGGAGCGGGCAGATATGTCGAATTAAATTCAGGAAACTTTATTTATTATTCAAACAATCAGGTCCTTGCAGCGGAGAATCAGGCTAAAGGAGAAGTGGCAACTGTCCAGAATATTTTAGAAAATGATTACAATGGATACCTGGTAAAAATGGATCATCCTATCGAATCAAGGATAGTATTGGGTCATATACTTTATGGAGATTATTCTGATACAACTCTTTCAGAATTTGAAACCATCTGTGAAGATTTAAGATTACTTACTGCTAAATTCAAAGATCCTGTAACCAAAGAAAATATTCCAGCCCTGAAGTTTCTTGCCGGCTCCGATTACTGGACAGCATTTATCCCAACCAATGAAGCCATGGAAAAAGCAAGGGCTGAAGGTATTATTCCCCGCGAAATTCCAACATCCTCCGAGGGCAAAGATTCTTTAACAAATTTCATTTATTACCATTTTATTAGGGATGATGTCATTTTCGATGATGGCGAGCAGTCAGGAATATTCGAAACCAATCAAACCTATACGGACACGGTAGATAATGTAATCCGTAATTCTACAGTTGAGATTATCAACTCTCCTGAAAACCTTTCAGTTAAGGATCTATCCGGGCAGGTAGTTACTGTTGAACATGAAAACGCCAATATTCTAGTAAGAAAAGGTGTCGTACATAAAATTAACAGCGTCTTAAAATATTCCGAGTGATTTAAAAAGTCTAACCAGATCTGCTATGAAAAAAATCATACTGCTTTCTTTTTTACTAATAATTGTATTGTCAGGATTTAATAGGGCCCTGGGTCAATCAGCCATTATTAAAGGTAAGGTTATTGATTCCGAGACTCTTGAAACCCTGGTGGGAGTAAATATTGTTGAAATCGATAAAAACAACAGGTTTATTTCCGGTACAGTTTCGGATTTTAATGGAAATTATGTTTTCAAGGTTTCCGATGTAAATAACATAGTCCAGGTTTCTTTTATCGGTTATACAAAACAGACTTTCCTGGTTGAAGGCCGGACCCTGATAGATATTAACCTCGAACCTGAATCGTTCTCAATAGACGAGATAACCGTGGTCGGTGCAAAAATGGGTAGCGATGGTGTTACAAGTGTACGCGACAGGGGAACGGCAGTCACAAGACTAGAGCTGGAAGGCTTGAAATCCATCATGTCAACATCGGTTGAGGATATGCTTCAGGGGCGGGTTGGCAATGTTGATATATCTTCTGTTTCGGGTGACCCGGGTGCAGGATTGAATATCAGGATCAGGGGTACTGCATCGCTTAATGCTAGGAACCAGCCTCTTATAGTCATTAATGGTATTCCATATGATGCCAATATTGATGATAACTTCGATTTTGCCAGTGCCGATATTGAAAAATTCGGGAACCTGATCGATGTTTCACCGGAAGATATCGAATCTATTGAAGTACTTAAAGATGCAGCATCCACCGCCGTATGGGGATCCAGGGCATCAAACGGTGTTCTCATGATCCAGACAAAACGGGGTGCAAAATCAAAACCTATTTTTGAATATACCTATAAAAACACCTCTGCCTTTGAACCGGATCCTATCCCCATGCTTGATGGAGCCGGTTATGCACGGTTGATTACTGAGGAACACTATAATTTTGACTATAATGTGTTCAGCAGTCAGGAAATTGCCTTCGATCCGGAGTGGGAAGAATATTACAACTATTCGCAAAACACCAACTGGGTAAAAGAAATTACAAAACCAGCCATGACCCAGCAGCACGATTTTTCAGTCCGGGGCGGTGGTGATAAAACCAGGTATAATATGTCGATGGGATTTTTTAACCAAGAAGGAACAACCATTGGCAACAACCTGAAAAAACTCAATCTTCGCAGTTCACTTGACTATGATCTCTCATCCAAGCTCCAGTTCAAAACAGATGTTATGTTTACCCGTTATGACCAGGATAATACCTATGATGTTGAAGATCCTGAATTTGCAGCCAATGACGGTTATAAATCCCTTCGATCCGTTGCTTACCGGAAAATGCCGAACCTTTCTATATATGACAGGGATACAAGCAATATTCATTATGGGGATTATTTTACACCCTACTCAACATTGCAGGGTATCGCCAGGGATTCTTATAATCCGGTGGCATTTGCGAATTTAGGCAAGCAGAAACGGTATAAAGACAATGCCAGGGCATTATTCAGTCTCAGGTATTATATTACTCCCCGTCTTATCCTGAACTCCACGGTAACACTGGATATTTTTGATAATAAGATATCCAAGTTCCTGCCTTATAAGGCACTGGGGTACGATTTAAATAGTGATATAACGAACCATGCTGTCAATGAGTTTTCCAAGAAAAGTTCGATATATACCATTAACCGGCTAATTTACCGTCCACAGGTTGGAGATAATCACGATATTGTTATCATGGGGCAGTTCGATACGGAAGAGACTGTTTCAAGGTGGTATAAGACGGAATCGAGCCAGTCAGCTTCTCCATTTTTAGATCAGCCGGTTAATGATAAGCACCTGACCTGGTTTGGAGCCAATTACAGTAAATACCGGTCGTTGGGTATGTATCTGACCGGTAGCTATAAATATAAAGACAAATACAGCATAATGCTGGGAGCCAAGTATGAAGGAAATTCAAAGTTCAGTAAAGACAGCCGGTGGGGTCTGTTTCCGACAGTTTCAGCATTCTGGCGTATCTCAGAAGAACCCTTCCTGAGCAACCTTGACTTCATCTATGACCTGAAATTAAGATTCAGCTGGGGACAAACCGGGAATTCACCCAATCAGAATTATCTCTATTTTAATACCTATGAGTCAGGCTCAAACATTTCCTACATGGATATGCAGGGCGTCAAGCCTACCGGCATTGAATTAACCAGCCTTCAATGGGAAACCATTGACCAGATAAACCCGGGTATTTCCTTTATTGGGTTTAATGGCCGTATGAACATTGAAGCAGACTATTACAGGAAGAAAACACTGAACCTGTACCTGGAGGATTTCGGCATTCCTGATCAATCCGGTTTTGGAAAGATAAACAGGAATGATGGAGAAATGGAGAACAGGGGATTTGAATTTCTTATCGATTATACCGTTGTGCAGAGAAAGGATTTTCAATTTAATTTTAATGTCAACCTTTCCAAAAACGAGAACCAGGTATTACGGCTTCCTGATAACTATAGCCTGATCTATGGGAATATGCTCGAAAATGGCAACTATAAAATCAGCATCAAGCCGGGCGAACCGCTTGGTGGATTTTTCGGTTATCAGTATGCAGGAGTTTACAAATCTGATGATGATGCCATAGTAAGGGACAAGAACGGGGATCCGGTGTATGGCTTTAACAAAGATAATCCAATGACTATGATTATGGGAGGCCCTTCCGGCTATGTGTTTGAAGGAGGTGATGCCAAGTATGTTGACCAGAACCATGACGGTAAGATTGATGAACTGGATATTGTTTACCTGGGGGACCTTAATCCCAAGCTTATGGGCGGTACAGGAGCTCGTATACAATACAAGAGCTTTATTCTTAATACCTTTTTATTCTTTAAGGTAGGTCAGAAAATTATCAATCAGACCCGGATGGATACTGAAAAGATGTATAACTATGATAACCAGAGCCTGGCCACTAACTGGAGATGGAGAAGGGAAGGGGATTCCACAGATATCCCAAGGGCACTGTATAATGATGGATTTAACTGGCTGGGGTCGGATCGTTTTGTTGAAGACGGTTCTTATATCCGCTTAAAAACATTATCACTGAGTTATCTCTTAAAACCTGAACTTGCCAAAAAACTCAGGGTCAGGGAAATGAGGATTTTTGCTACTGCATATAACCTGTATACCTGGACCAATTATTCAGGTCAGGACCCGGATGTGGCTCCTCCTCAAAAGCCGGATACGCTGCCAAAAGATTACAGTAAAACACCTCCAAGCAGAAAGTATATGTTCGGTGTAAACATAAAATTCTAAAATTTAATCAGTCATTCCATGAAAAGATTTAAAATAATACGTCCGTTAAGATTTGCCATCCTTGTTGCAATGATGACATTTGTGTCCTGCCAGGATTGGTTATCCATTGCTCCGGAAAATGACCTGATAAAGGAAAAATTCTGGACCAAGACTGCCGATGTGAACGGAGGCCTTGCCGCCGCTTATAATGCTTTGCGGGATGCGAGCCTTAAATCATTAATATTTGGCGAACTGCGTGCTGATCTTGTAACCTTCCCGGGAAATAGTTTTACCAACTATGCTAAAATTGCAGCCAGTAATATTAGTCCTACAAATTCGGTTATTAGCTGGAAAGATTACTATGCGGCCATCAACCTGGCGAATACACTTATGTTTTATGATGACCAGGTATTTGAACAAGATCAGACATTCACTCAGAAAATGAAAGACGGCATTGAAGCGGAAGCCCTTTTTATACGTTCCATGGCTTATTTTTACCTTATTCGATTATGGAAAGATGTTCCACTGGTATTAGAACCCTCCATCTCCGACACAACCAATCTTTATATCGGGAAATCTTCTGAAGTTGACGTCCTTAACCAGATAATCAGGGATCTTTTAAAGGCAAAGGACCTGGCGTATTCCACTGAATTTCAAGGGAGCGATTATTTCTATGGGCGTGCAAATAAATATTCAATCATGGCGCTGCTTGCAGACGTGTACCTGTGGGATGAACAGTATGAGAAATGCATCGAATATTGCGATGAAATAATCAATTCAGGATTATATGGACTGGAACCCACCGAAACCTGGTTCAATATTTATTATCCCGGTAATTCACAGACTGAAAGCATTATAGAACTTCAATACGATGACAATCTTGAGGGTCAGAATAATCCTATGTATGACCTCCTTATTTCATTAAACGGAGGTTCACAGGCGTCATTAAATGAAAAAAATATTAACCTTATCATGGAAAGAGAAGATTACAGAAATTTTCAGGGTAGGGGAGCATTATGGAAATACATCGGGAAAGATGCCCTCGGTCAAATCGCAAGAACATAATGCTC
>CAYZEZ010000033.1:0-366 GCA_964477295.1 uncultured Bacteroides sp.
ATAATGAGCAAAATAGCAATTGCTGCTGCAGAAGAAATAAGGGTAAATAATCTTATACGTTTCTGCGTAATTGTTAGTCTCTTTAATTTAGATTTTTCAGAAAATACTATGTTTTCATCTGGTTTTAAGTAAGTTTTTGAAAATTCCTCAAAGGGATCTTTGTATGCATCATTGTTCTGAATCAAAGCTTCCAGTTCCTGTTTTTGTTTTTGATCCAGGTCACCTTCATAATAAGCAACGCTTGCTTCATCAAAGAAATTGTCGAGTAATTTTTCCTTCCCTGGCTGTTTTAGTTTGAACAATTCACTTTTCCCTGAAAATTCAACAGGTTCAGCAGACAATCGCATATCCTTAACAGCCATCACT
>CAYZEZ010000033.1:376-11705 GCA_964477295.1 uncultured Bacteroides sp.
ACTTCCTCCTCCAGTTCCGGATTATCCTTCAGGAAATCCAGAAACAGGGATTCTTGCCCGGCTGACATATTGCCATCGAGATAATCAAAAACATACTCTTCAAAATTTTTCCTGCTAAACATTTTTATTATAAAACTGATTCCATGCTCCCTATATAATTCTTTAAAAACACTCTGCCCCTGTATATATAAACTTTGACCTGTGTTTCACTCAGACCTGTTATTCCACTTATCTCGCTATACGAATATCCCTCATAATCTCTCAGGAGTATAACTGATCGTTGTGTCTCCGGTAACTTTTCAATAGCCGCTGTGAGCAATTCCTGCAGATCAGAATATTGTTCATTGTGAGCGTGTACCACCGGAGGTTCAGAATCAAATGTATCCTTTCTGCTTTCCTTCCTGATCACATCTATCATGGTATGGTATGCTGTGGAATACAAATATGATTTTACCTTGAGTGCAGAAACTCCGGCAACTTTCAGCCATAACTTTTCGAAAGTATCCTGTATAATATCCCGGGCCTGTTCTTTATCCTTAATATTCTTAAGAATAAAACGATACAACCCATCAGAATACTTATCTACACTTTCATTATATTCTTCAACAGTCATTCCGGCGATCTAAATCCATCTATAGGACGAACAGTTTATGCTATTTGTTACATAGCAACAAAAATTGTGTTTTATTCTTTGGCCACTTCTTTCATTTATTATTGAATTAAAGCTCCTCGCAAGCGGCGAGGGATCTTCGATCCCTTATTATTATTTTTTTTTGCGCTCGTTAACCTCGCCCCAAGTACCCGGGGGGAAACGAGTTCCTGAGTTCGGCGAAGCCAATGCGCTCGCAGGATTCAATCACATATGTGACGGCCCTGGCAACCTGAATTCTTTAGTCAAAGAAAGATAAAAAATATACACGTGAAATTATTTTTTTAATTAATCCTTGGAATTATTTTAATATTTTGTACCTTTGACCAACCGTTCAGTCAATAAATATTTTTTGACTTTGTTTTTTATTATTTTTTTGACTGACCGGTCAACCGAAATAAACTATTATGTCACCAAGAACCGAGGAACAGTTTGAGAAAATCAGGGTGAATAAAAAAAAACTCATCCTGGATACTTCCCTGGAACTATTTGCCAATGAGGGTTATTACCCGACATCAATCAGTAAAATAGCTAAAAAGGCTGGCATATCAAAAGGACTCATTTACAATTACTTTGAAAGCAAGGAAGACATCATCAGAACCATTATCCTGCAGGGTATCAAAGACCTGACTGATATTTTCGATCCTGACAAGGATGGCGTTCTTACGAAGGATGAGATCAGGTATTTCATTCAGGAAATGTTCGAAATGATAAAACGTGATCAGCATTTCTGGAAACTATACTTCATGATCTTTATGCAGCCCCCGGTTCTGAAGCTGGTTGAAAAACCTTTTTCCGAACTTTTACACAACAGCCTGGATATGCTGGTTGATTATTTTCGCAGCCAGGGATATGAAGATCCTGAAACAGAAGCAATCCTTCTCGGAGCGATCCTGGATGGGATTGGATTTCACTTTGTTTTAAATCCTCATGGATTCCCTTCAGATAAAGTAAGAGACCGAATTATTAAAATGTATAGTTAATCTCAGAGTTATGAAACGAGCAAAAACAATTCATCTTATTACGGCAGCTTCCCTGATCGCCATCTCATTCCCCATCGCAGGCCAGGATGCAAAAAGCATCATTAAAAAAGCAGACGAAAAGATGCAGGGGGAAGAAACCAGCTTCAGTACTATTACAATGAAAATTATCCGCCCCACATGGGAGCGCGATATTACCTTTAAAACCTGGTCAAAGGGCCGCGACTATTCTCTCGCACTGGTTATCTCCCCCCAGAAAGAAAAAGGGCAAACTTTCCTTAAACGTGAAAATGAAATGTGGAACTGGAATCCTACCATCAACCGTTTGATTAAGCTCCCTCCATCCATGATGTCCCAGGGTTGGATGGGCTCGGATTTTTCCAATGATGATCTTCTCAAGGAATCATCCATAGTGGTTGATTATTCACATAAAATTACCGGTGAAGAAGTGATTGATGATTGGGATTGTTACATCATAGAGCTTACACCGCTTCCGGATGCAGCCGTTGTTTGGGGAAAGATTATCAAGTGGATATCAAAGGAAGAGTACCTGCAACTGAAAAATGAATATTATGACGAAGACGGGTACCTGGTCAGAACAGAACTTGCCTATGACATTAAGACCATGGGGGGAAGAGTTATACCAACCAAATTTGAATTAATCCCTGAGGAAGAAGAAGGAAATAAAACGGTTCTGATAATGGATGAGATCACTTTTAATGAACCCATTGCCGATGGATTTTTCTCACAGCAGAACATGAAAAAAGTGCGATAAATTCTAAAAAAAATCAATAGCTATGAAAGACTATCTAAAACTTGCCTGGCGTAATATCTGGAGGAATAAACGCAGGACAATTATTACCATAGCATCAGT
This sequence comes from uncultured Bacteroides sp., assembly GCA_964477295.1. Lineage (GTDB taxonomy): Bacteria > Bacteroidota > Bacteroidia > Bacteroidales > SM23-62 > CAYZEZ01. The sequence continues at coordinate 2,880 of CAYZEZ010000033.1, forward strand.
ATTTTTCGCTATGTTCTTTGCCCTTGTCATGCGTGCCCTGCAGGTTGGCAGCTACGGTAAAATGACCGATAACATCGTTCAGGCCTTTACTGGCTATATTCAAATTCACAAATATGGTTACTGGGATGACCAGACCCTTGATAATACTTTTGAATACAACAGTTCATTTGTACAGGAAATATCTGACATCGAACAGGTAGAAGAAGTGATCCCCCGGCTGGAATCATTTGCACTGGCCTCAACCGGAGAACAAACAAAAGGAATTGTGATTGTTGGTATAGATCCGGAGTTGGAAAAAGGCCTTACCCAGCCACAGAAAAAAATCAAGGAGGGCAAATACCTGGACGAGACATCAGAGGGTGTCCTGGTATCCGGCCGGCTTGCCGAATTCCTGAATCTGGGATTAGGCGACACAGTTACGTTGCTTAGTGTTGGATACCATGGCGCAAGCGCTGCCGGAATATTTCCTGTGACCGGGATCCTGGAGATGCCAAACCCGGAACTTGACAGGAGGCTGATCTTTATGAACCTGCCTGCCGCTCAGAATTTCTATGGAGCAGAAAACATGCTTACTTCACTGGTTATTAACTTGTATGATTCTGACGAGTTAAATAAAACCAAACGGGAATTAGCTAACCTTATCGATCCGGTCATTTATGAAACAATGGATTGGAAAGAACTGAATCCCGAGCTTGTTCAGCAAATACAGAGCGACCAGGGAGGCGGCTATATTATGCTCGGTGTGTTATACCTGATCGTCGGTTTTGGGGTCATGGGAACACTGATCATGATGACCACTGAGAGGAAAAGAGAATTCGGGGTGATGGTCTCGATTGGAATGCAGAAAAAAAGACTGGGTGGTATACTTACTGTTGAAATGATTATGATGGGATTAATAGGTATTTTTTCCGGGATAGTTGGAAGCTTGCCCGTAATAATATACCTGGTGAATAATCCAATTCGCTTTACCGATGAGATGGCACAGGTATTTGAAAGCTATGGTTTTGAACCTATCATGCCTGCAGTTCTTGAATCGGGTTACATGATTGCACAATCCCTGGTGGTATTACTGATCTTCTCAATTGCCATCATTTACCCGATAATATCTGTCGTTAAAATAAACGAAATCAAAGCATTACGCAACTAATTATCAACTATAATTCAAATAAAATGATCTGGTCAATTTCATGGAAAAACGTCTGGCGAAATAAACTAAGAAGCCTGGTGGTTATTATCGCTTTCTTCTTTGGGATCTTTGGAGGTGTATATTCTGTTTCAGTTATGATTGGAATGATTGATCAGCGGGTTAAAACCGTGATCGGGAATGAAGTTTCACACATTCAAATCCATCAGCCTGAGTTTTTAGATAATAATGAGCTTAAATATACCATTCAAAACCAGGCCGGTTTCATTGATTCCATTAATTCTATCACTGAGGTTGTCGGGGTCAGTCCCCGGATAAAAATAATGGGAATGGCAAATACCGCTGGCAATGCATCCGGTGTTATGATCATCGGGATTAATCCTGACAAGGAAAAAAAGGTATCAGGTATAGCTGAAACTATCAGGGAAGGCGGAGGATCATATTTCAACAATAAAGACAAGAAGCAGATAGTTATCGGTGAGAAGCTTGCGAAAAATCTGAAGCTGGTTTATTACCAGCTTAATAAAGAAGATTATTTAAGAATGAAGAAGAACAAACGATTAAAAAATTTAACTGTACTTGATTCCATAAAAGATGTCCGGTTCAGGACTGAACAGGAATTCGAGCTGGCACTTGAGATGTCCCTGGGAAAATCACAGGCTGATAAGCTGGGATACTGGATCAAGCAGGAAGCCATAAAATATAAGTTAAGAAAAAAGATCGTTATCAGTTTCCAGTCTTACGACGGACACCTGGCGTATGATGCCTTTCGGGTTGTAGGTGTATTTAAAACATCTAATACACAATTTGACGGGATGAATGCCTTTGTTCAAATGGGGGATATCAGCCAGGTGGCCAGCATGCCTGCAAACCAGGTTAATGAAATAGCGGTTATGCTCTCAGGAGTGAAAGAGGTGGATCGCGTCGCAGAGAAAATTAAATCAATGAGACCTGATTTGAGTGTCCAGACATGGGATAAGCTCAAGCCGGATGCAGGGATGATGAGTGAAGCACTTGGTTTTTATCTTATGATTTTCATGGTTATTATCCTCCTTGCCCTGGGATTTGGGATTGTTAACACGATGCTAATGTCTGTGTTGGAGCGAATAAAAGAACTTGGAATGCTAATGGCTGTTGGAATGAATAAAAAAAGGGTGTTTTCAATGATCATGCTGGAAACAGTTTTTCTCAGCCTGGTTGGTGCTGCTGCCGGCCTGGTTATTACCTGGTTATTAATCCTGTATACCGGTAAAACCGGTTTAGATATGTCGGCTCTTTACGGGGAAGGATTTGAAGTCATGGGCTTTAGTGCAAAAATATTTCCCAAGCTCGAATTTGGCTCAATTGTCGAGATATCTGTAATGATTATCCTGACCGGTATTTTAGCTTCTATTTATCCGGCAAGGAAAGCGATGAAAATGAACCCGGCAGAAGCCCTTAGAATAGACATGTAGACCGTGAATCATGTATGTGGGTTGTGGGGTGGAATACAAAATGCAAATAGATAATTAAACAAAATAAAATTTTTTTAAATCTCATACAATGAAAGTAATTGAAATTAAAAACCTTGAAAAAATCTACAATGAATCAGAAGTTAAGGTACATGCCATAAGGGGTATAGACCTGAGCTTCGACCAAGGTGAATTTGCAGCCATTGTCGGGCCTTCCGGTTCAGGAAAAACAACCCTTCTAAACATGATTGGGGGACTGGATAAACCAACATCTGGTGAGGTTATCATCAATGATATCAATGTAGGGGAGTTAAAATCAACCAAACTGATCGATTTTAGGCTGAATAACATTGGTTTTGTTTTCCAGGCATATAACCTGATCCCGGTGTTGTCTGCAAAAGAAAATGTTGAGTTCATAATGCATTTGCAGGGTAAATCCAAAGCTGAACGCGACAGCCGGACCAGAGAATTGCTTGAAGCTGTTGGGCTTGGCGACAGGCTTAACAGCAGGCCTTCAAAAATGTCAGGTGGACAGCAACAAAGAGTAGCCGTTGCCAGAGCCCTTGCCTCTAAACCAAAGTTTATTCTGGCTGATGAACCTACTGCCAACCTGGATTCTTCTTCGACTGAAAATCTGCTTGATATCATGGAAAAATTAAACAAGGATGAAAACATTACTTTCATTTTCTCAACCCATGATGCAAGGGTGGTAAAAAAAGCAAGAAGGGTAATAACAATCGAAGATGGCAAAGTGGTAAGCGATGAAGTGAAAAGTTGATAAGTCGGAAGCTATTAATGTCATGAAGTGCCTCAGACAAATAATCCTGTTTTTGTTCTTCCCGGTTATTTTATTCGCCCAGGAGGACGAACAAAAAAAAATTGAATTAAATGGATACATTACCGGAATGCAAACGGTTATGTTTGAAGATGTCAACGATGACTGGACTTCAGAAAACTTATTTCACAACAGGCTTAACCTGTATCTCTATCCAATAAATAATCTCACCGCTTCAATTCAGGTGCGGAATCGAATGATTTATGGTGAAATGATTGAATCAGGACCAGAATATATCGATGCATTAGAAAACGATAATGGTTGGCTGGACCTTTCCTTTAACCTGCTATCAGGTGAATCGTATGCTTTGAACTCAACCATTGACAGGCTCTGGATCCAGTATACAGCAGGCAATTTTGTCGGAACGGCAGGGAGACAGCGAATTAATTGGGGACAATCACTCGTATGGAATCCAAACGACCTGTTCAACGTGTATTCCTATTTTGATGTCGATTATGTGGAACGACCCGGAAGCGATGCCATCCGTCTCCAATATTATCCCGGGTATACATCCACCATTGAGCTTGCGGCTAAAATTGACAGTTCAAACAAAGTAACCGCCGCAGGATTATTCAGACTAAATATTCTGGACTTTGATATGCAATTAATTGGCGGGATTCTGAGTGAAGAAGATTATGTGGCCGGATTTGGTTGGTCAGGCAATCTTTGGAATGCCGGTTTCAGGGGAGAACTTTCCTATTTTCACGATATTGATAATTTCAAAGATACTTCAGGAGTAATTATTGCCTCTGCAGGGCTCGACTATACATTCACAAACTCATTACTGCTTCAGTTTGAGTTTTTATATTCAAATAAATCATATATGCCCCCCGGGGGATTTCTTAGTTATTATGCTTCTCCAATGAATGTTAAATCGCTGGCATTTACTGACTATTCATTTTTCACATCTGTCTCCTATCCCATAACCCCATTATTCCAGGGTAGCATCGCCGGAATGTACTTCCCCGAACTGAAAGGTGCATTTGCAGGCCCCAGTCTATCCTATAACATACTCGAAAATCTTGATCTCAGTCTATTTCTTCAATTTTTCTCAGCCGAATTGGAGCATTCGTTTACACTGGAAAAGCAAAGACAGAATATTACTCTTGCCTTTTTAAGATTAAAATGGAACTTTTAAATAGATCATAAAATCTGCTCCTTCAATCCTCTCCTATGATTATTTAGTTATTTTGCATGGTAAACCGATAGAATATTTATCATGAATGAAAAATTGGTAGTGCTATGGACCAGTGGAGACAGAGAGGTTGCCCTGAAAATGGCTTTCATGTACACGTTTAACGCAAAGGAAAAGGGATGGTGGAAAGATGTTACACTGCTGATCTGGGGCCCTTCATCAAACCTGACTTCAAATGATAAAGACATCCAGGAATATATAAAACAATTGATTGATCAGGGTGTTCATGTTGAAGCATGCAAGGCCTGTGCAGATATGTATGGTGTTAGTACTATACTGGAAAAGATAGGCGTTGATGTTAAGTATACTGGCCTCATATTAACTGAGTATATTAAAGAAGGCAGAAAAATTCTCAGCCTTTGACCACATGATATCACAATGAATAATAAACAATTCATAATAACTATAATTTCCCTTCTCATCCCTCTTGGCCACCTATTTGCAGATCCACCTATTTTTAAGGAGATTGATGCAAATAATACAGAAGCCGTTGAGTTGTTTCTGCAAACAAATGATATTGACCTTAAATATGGCCCCGACAGTCTGACCTTGCTCACCTATGCCATCTTAAAAAACAACAGGAAAATGGTAAAATTTTTACTCAGAGCCGGAGCAGGTCCCAATGTGAGAGGCACCTGGCAAAATTCACCATTAATGTATGCTGCTCAAACGGGTAATATGAAAATCATTAAACTCCTGTTACGGAATGGTGGCTGGCTTAATTATAAAAATGAAAAATGGCTGACTGCATACGATTTTGCCGTCAGGGCTCATCATATCGAAGCCTCCATATACTTGAAATCAAGATACGAAAAAGACTTACCTCCTTTCCGCGATGGTCCTTATGTTTCCTTGAAAAATAGTGACCGGATAAAAGCCTTTTATTTGGTACATGATTCCACGCGAAATCATACAGATAAAATAAAAAAACAATTCAGTACAGATGGATATCCCTTTATGATGCCTGGATTTGCCTATGACACCAATAACTATTTTCTGAACAAAACATTTACACCCGGCCCATCCACGTATACTGGTGTTAGTAAATTGCTAATCATTGGTGATATTCATGGAGGATATGACAGCCTCCTTCTTTTTCTTAGAAACAATGGGGTCGTTGATAATCAATTAAATTGGACATTTGGAACAGGTCACATAGTATTTCTAGGTGATATTTTCGACCGTGGAGAAAAAGTTACAGAAGCATTATGGCTCATATATAGTCTTGAGCAACAGGCACTTCAATCAGGAGGAGCTGTTCATTTCATTCTTGGAAACCATGAGGTTATGATCCTGCTAAATGACCAGAGGTTTATCACGGACAAATATTATTACCTATGCAAAAAGCTTCAATTATCATATAGTCAGCTCTTTTCCAAAAAAACAGTTCTCGGGAACTGGCTTAGATCCAAAAACAGCATTATCATAATAGATGATAAATTATTTGTTCATGCAGGTATTTCTTCCGAAATTATAGACCTTGATCTGACATTGGATGAATTGAACAACAGGGTCCGGTATTTCCTTAATTTTCCGGAACGGAACAGAAAATACGGAATAGAGAACAGGGAAATAATAATGGGTATGAGAGGGCCCTTTTGGTACCGTGGATTTATTGAATCGGATGCTTATTACCCTCGTTTTTCAGAAAATAACTTGCAAGCTGTTCTTGATCATTTCAATGTGTCTTCAGTTTATATCGGTCACTCCAATGTGGATACTATAACAACCCTTTATAATAATCGTGTAGTTATGCTGGATGTACCTTTTTATAACTATGGTTTCAGCATGCAGGCATTACTAATAGAAGATGGGGTAAAATACTTATTGTCCACAAAAGGTTTCAGAAAACCATTTTATGATAATAGATGAAGTTACAGAAATTTAATATCCTTATCCTTATTATCCTGGGAAATCAGATGTTTTCCTTTGCCCAGGACGACACAATCAGTCAGGCAGAATATATTCCACCCCCCCTCTTTGAATCCAATGAATTGCTTGAGGTATTCATTGTGTTTGATATGACAGCGGTTACAAGAGATATTAAAGATGACAGAGAATACCACAGTGCTATTTTTTCCTATCTTAATTTAAACGGGGATACAGTTAGTTTGCAAACACGCGTAAGAACCCGTGGGCATTTCAGGAAAGATCCCGACCACTGTGACTTTCCTCCCCTTCGTATCGACTTTTCTGAAGCTGCTGTTGAAAATACACTATTCGAAAAGCAGGAACAGCTAAAACTTACCACACATTGCAACACCAGAAAAAATTATTATGAAAAATACCTTCTTATGGAGTATCTGACCTACCGGTTGTACAATCTGATTTCAGAAGAAAGCTTTCGGGTCAGATTGCTTCGCTTGACTTATATTGATTTGAGTGGACGAATAGATCCCATTGAGAAATATGGGTTTTTTCTCGAAACTTCAGGTAAAATGGCCGCCAGAAATGGATGTGAGGAATTTGATATGGAAAGTGTCAAACAAAATGACATTCAAAACGATGCCATGGTAAAATTATCAATGTTCCAATTCATGATAGGCAATACAGATTGGTCTGTTTCTGGATTACATAATATCGAACTGATCAGGTCTTCTCCTTATTTACCACCAATTGCCGTTCCATATGATTTCGATTGGTGTGGATTGGTGAATGCCAATTACGCCTATCCTGCACCAAATCTGGAAATTCAATCTGTCAGGGATAGATTATACCGTGGAATATGCCGAACCAGCCAGGAATATCTTGAAGCCATTGAGTTATTTAAAGCAAAAGAAAAGGAAATTTACCAATTCTGTAATAGTTTTAATTACCTGGAAGCAAAAGAAAGAAAGCAAATTGTCAGGTACATTGAACAATTCTATTTTATCCTTAATAATCCCAGGTTACTCGACTCAGAGATCTATTCAAAATGTAGAACCGAATAAAAATTTATTTATTTAACACCCCATTCATATCTGTCTTTCATGTGAAACAGAGGATAATACACCCATTCTCATCAGGCCAGGCAAGAGATCCATCCTTAGAAACTCTGAGTCGCAGCGATGGGAGAAAAACTATCTTGCCAATTCCTGCCTGATATTAATATTCACCATGTTTCAGGAATTTCTTAAGCTTTTTACCGCTGGCCAGATCGGTGGCGGCAGACAGACCTGAAAAAACAGCTCCTGCTACATATGCTTTCGGCATTTCGTTGGTAAAATATCTAATGATTTTTACAAATTAATCCTAAATTTCACCTCATAAACGAATTTAAATTAATATTGATATTAAGTTATTAGGATTTTACATTATCGCATAGCTTGATTTTCTTCATTGTTTTGCGACTCATTCCAATTCCAAAATAAATTCAACAAATATGAGAACTGTTATCCAGCAAGTTTCATCAGCCAGTGTTACTATAGAAGGACAGGTAAAGTCACGGATTATGAAAGGGCTGCTTATTCTCATTGGTATTGAAGAGAATGATAATGATGACGATATTAACTGGTTGAGCGGTAAAATTTCCAGATTGCGCATATTCAAGGATGATCAGGGTTTGATGAATCTTTCTATCCAGGATGTTCGTGGTGAGGCCCTGGTTATCAGCCAGTTTACGTTGCATGCGAGCACCAGGAAAGGGAACCGTCCTTCATACATCAGGGCAGCAAAGCCGGAAGTGGCTATTCCCCTTTATGAGAGATTCATCACTCAATTATCAAAGGACATTGGTAACGATATAAAAACCGGTGAATTTGGTGCGTTAATGGAAGTTGCAATGGTCAATAACGGTCCGGTAACAATATATATTGATACAAAAAATAAGGAATAATGACTCTCAATGAAGCACAACTACAAGTGGATCAATGGATCAAATCGACCGGGGTAAGGTATTTTAATGAACTGACCAACACATCCATATTAATGGAAGAGGTGGGAGAAATTGCCTGAATAATGTCGAGGGAATATGGTGAGCAGTCCTTCAAGGACTCCGACAAAAATTATGATCTTGGTGAAGAAATGGCTGATGTTTTGTTTGTATTAATTTGTCTGGCCAATCAAACCGGAATTGATCTTACAGAAGCCTTCTACGCCGGTATGGCAAGATGTTTCGTCCGGGATTCAACCAGGCATCTCAATAATCCCAAATTATCGGGCCACGATTAGATCAGGGCTTATTCAGAAAGACGCAACCAACCTGCAACCTGTAATCTGCAAC
>CAYZEZ010000033.1:11805-23435 GCA_964477295.1 uncultured Bacteroides sp.
AATTCCCAATTTGTAACTATTATTATTTTCCTGACTATCTTTGTGATGCCAAATTTCAATTATTGAGTACCTGTTCCGAAAATACCAAAACATTCTTTAATCCTGGCTTTATCGCCAGCCAGGATACTGTTGTGGTATTGCAGGATACTGCAATACAGAAAGTTATTGTTCGGGATACAGCATTGTTATCATACGATTCAATTTCTGAAATTCATGATACCGACATATATAGTCAAACAGCTGATAGTGCGGCTGTTATAACTCCAATTTCTTCTCCCGTTACACAAACTCAATCAACTGGCAGGTCGATTTCAATCTCCGATACGGCACCACCGCCAGATGTTCCTGCTGAAAATACCCGGTATCTGTACAATAGTGAGGACCTGTCTGACGATAATCACTTACACTTCCTGAAAAAATCTGTGGATCAGTTTTTTTATGTAGAGGATTCCGCCAGATTGGTTTACTCAAACGACACCCATAATTCTTACAGTACTGAGAAACAAATAGATCAGGCAATATTATCTGCCATGAAAACAGAGCAATTGATCAAGCCCGACTGGCTTATTGGAATTATAATTGCATGTTTAGTCCTGTTTGCATGGCTGAAACTTTTCTATAACAAATTTATTGACCAGACTTTTATTTCTTTATGGAATTTTCAACTATCAGAAAATTTTCTGCGTGATCAGAGCATATTTTCGAGAAGAGTATCCATTTTATTGAACCTTAATTTCATCATTACTTCCGGATTATTTTTTTATCTGGTAGCAGTCTTTTTTGAGATGAACCCCTGGGTTCTGGCACCCTTTAACATTTTTCTGGTTTCTGCCGGTATTATCACCCTTCTGCTGGCAGCCAGGTATATTATTTCTCATCTGACAGGTGTCATTTTTAACTGCCCAAAGCTTTTTAAGGATTATTTGAGCCAGATCCTGATCATTTATAAGATCGCCGGGATCGTTTTAATACCTGTTATAATGGCTATTGCCTATTTGCCTGACAATTTGCGTATTTATTTGATAATCATTGGGTTGACATTGCTTGCTGCGGGTGTTTTATTCCGCTTTGTAAAGGGCATTCAATTAATTTTTAATAAAGATGTTTCCAGAGTGTATTTGATTTTATACCTTTGTAGCCTTGAATTTTTACCAGCTTTGGTTATATACAAGTTTTTTTCTTCTTTGGTCTGATTAGGAATAATAGGAACAATTAATGCAGAATTTCATGAGAATAAAGAAAGTGCTTGTTTCACAACCAAATCCGAACAACGGCAAATCTCCCTTTGTAGAACTGGCCGATAAAAATAATCTCCAGATAGATTTCAGGCCATTCATCCAGGTTGAAGGTGTTTCAGCAAAAGAATTCAGACAATGCCGTATTGACATCCTCAAGCATTCAGCTATCATTTTTACTAGCAAAACAGCTGTGGATCATTTTTTCAGGATTTGCGAAGAAATGCGGGTTACAGTGCCCGATATAATGAAATACTTTTGTATTTCCGAATCTACTGCTTATTATCTCCAGAAGTACATTGTTTACAGGAAAAGAAAGATCTTCTATGGCAATGGCCAGATTGAAGACATGATGGACCTGGTTATTAAACACAAAGAAGAAAGTTTTCTCGTGCCACTTTCCGACATTCATAAAACAGATATACCTGAACTTCTTGAGAAAAATAAAATTTTGTTTTCAAAGGCTATTCTATACCGGACTGTATGCAGTGATTTATCTGACATATCGGATCTGAATTATGACATACTTGTGTTTTTTAGTCCTTCAGGTATTAAATCACTTATTAAAAATTTTCCCCACTTTAAGCAAGAGGAAATCAAAATTGCATCTTTCGGATCTTCCACTGCACAGGCGGTAAAGGATGCCGGATTACGTTTGGATATAGAGGCCCCAAGGCCTGAAGCTCCTTCAATGATTATGGCCCTTGATCAATTCATCAAGGTCCATAATAAAACCATTAAGAAGTAACCTGAGGTTTTTGAAAAATACCTTTAAAAAAGCCGAAAGGCTAAAAAGCACCATAGAAATCGGATCGCTATTATCTGAAGGTCATTTATTAAAATCTTATCCATTTAAAATTTTCTGGAAAACATCTCCAGTAATTTCCGGAATTTTTCCGGCTAAAGCAGCGTTCGTGGTTCCAAAAAAAAAGTTTAAAAGAGCTGTAGACAGGAACCTCATTAAAAGAAGGCTCAAAGAATCCTACAGAATAAATAAACATCAACTTTACAACTACCTGTCAGAAAACAATATCGGCCTTACGTTTGTTTTAATATACCTGCCGAATGAAATATATTCGTACGACAAAATAGTTAAGGGCATGCTGGATTCACTTTCCACTTTGTTACAAAATGTGAAAACGGATTTAAATAGTTGAAATGGAAGCCATAACAAATCAAAACATCCACCATATACGGTACCGCCTGAACAAAACATATCTCCTCATATTATTTGTGTTTACAACTTCAGTGCTTCGCTCTCAAATTGTTACCGACACCATGTTTTTCAACCGGTTATGGGAACAAACTGAACAAGAAAATGCGCGCTATTACAGGGTCATCAAAATGGATATCAGTGGTCAGTTTTTATTTTATGTAACAGATTATTTCCTGTCAGGGCAGGAGCAGATGACCGGCACCTACAGGAGTATCAGGCCCGATTTCCGGGAAGGGACTTTCACATGGTATTACGAGGATGGTTCCAGGCAGCAACAATGTGAATATAAAGATAACCTGCTCCATGGAGCATTTATGGAGTGGTTTCAAAACGGACAACTTAAAACACGACAGAATTTTAATACGGGACTTCCTGATGGTCCTTATAAACAATGGAATGAAAAAGGTCTCCTTCAGCTCGATGCTCAATATGATAAAGGGGAGAAACATGGATATTTTATTTCCTTCTACGATAACGGCCAAATGGTTAGAAAAGACCTTTATGATCGCGGTCGACTCGTTGAGGGACAGTGTTTTTCGGCCGAAGGTGACTCCATTGAATATTTTCCATATATAATACAACCTCAGTTCAAAGGAGGACAGGCCGCCCTTCTTGAATACATCCGGAAAGAATTGAAGTACCCGAAACAAGCGCTGAAAGAAGAAAAGGAAGATATTGTATATGTTATTTTTTCAGTCGATACTACCGGAAAAGTAATAAATCCAAGAATCATCCAGGGCTCCCAGGAAGAATCTTTCAACAGAGAAGCCCTCCGTATCGTCTCATCATCCCCCGAATGGATACCCGGGAAACTGGATAACAAGGTAAGCCAGCTGGACAAAACCCTGCAAATTGAATTCAGAATCAGGTGATCCTTAATAATTCCATAAACACTAAATAATATTATCATAATTAAAGTATTACTTCATGCATCCTAATGGGCAATTCAAATTAATTAGTTCTTATTTATCTCTTTCACAGCCTCCCGATTGTACATATTTCTTACATTTGATTTTATCAAATTAAAATCTGTACATCATGATTTCCATCAGCACAACTAACCTGAAGCGCCTTCCCCTATTCTTATTGCTTTTAGTCATTTTTTCCAGTTGTAAAAAGAAACCAGAAGCCGTCTTCACCATTAATCCTGAATTTACATCCTATGTGTCAGCATTTACTTCAGGTCAGATATCAAAAGAATCAAACATAATGATCCGCCTGGCAAATGAATATCCAGAGGAAATTACTGCCGATGCACCTATTGATGATAATTTATTCAAATTTCAACCCGGACTGAAAGGATCCACCTATTGGATCGATCAGAGGACTATTAGATTTGTGCCGGATGCTTCCCTGAAATCCGGTACTGTTTACAATGTCAGATTTGATCTGGGTAAAGTAGCTGATGTCCCTGACCATCTTAAAACATTTGAGTTCCAGTTTCAGACTATTAACCAGACTTTTAGTATCCGGTTTGAGCCGCTGAAATCATATTCTTCAATTGATATGAAATGGCATAAGCTGGAGGGAACTTTGTTAACGGCCGATATCATTGACGATGATGTGATAGAAAAGGTATTGTCGGCAAAACAGGAAAATCAAAAATTAGGTATTTCATGGATCCACGGATCTGAAGGAACATCCCACCAATTTACTGTCGATAGTATCCTTCGTACCGAAAAGGAAAGCTCTGTCGTCGTCTCCTGGAACGGCAAGCCCATCAACGTTGACCTTTCCGGAAATGAAACCATTGCTATTCCTGCACTCGGGGATTTTTCCATGATGTCAATATCCGTCGTCCAGCATCCGGAACAATATGTACGGCTTGTTTTCTCTGATCCAATTCAATCAAACCAGTACCTGGATGGGCTGATTCGCCTAGAAAATGGAAGCGATTTGCAATTCATAATAGAAGAAAATGAGATAAAGGCTTATCCCTCTGTACGTCAGACAGGTAGTCTTAAAGTATATGTAGAAGCAGATATAAAAAACAGCCTGGGCTATAAGCTTAAAGCGGATAATACATATGATGTAAGCTTTGAGGAAGAAAAACCTGCTGTCAGGTTAGTCGGCAAGGGAGTTATACTTCCCAATTCGGACGGTTTGATATTGCCATTTGAAGCAGTTAACCTGAAAGCAGTAGAGGTCAGGATCATCCAGATATATGAAAACAATATCGGACAGTTTTTACAGACAAACTTCCTGGATGGCAATAACCAGCTCAAGCGTGTTGGAAGACTTATCAAAAGGAAGACTATTGAGTTGACATCGGGAAACCCGCTTGATTATGGATCATGGAACACCTATTCTATTGATCTCTCTGAATTGATCCGGACCCAGCCGGGCGCCATCTACAGGGTGGAATTCAGTTTTAAGCGAAAACATTCATTATACCCTTGTGAAGATGATGGGGAAGGGGATGACAATATGGAATCAACGGACGAGGATTATGATGATGTTTTTGAAGATGAATTAAGTTATTGGGACTCGTATGAATCATACTATAATGATTACAGCGATGAGTATAATTACTATTATGACTGGGAGGAGCGGGAAGACCCCTGCTCAGATTATTATTACGGGAGCCACAGGACCGTGGCCAGAAACATCCTGGCGTCCGACCTGGGCATCATTGCCAAAGGTGGATCAGACCATTCTATGACTTTTGCAGTATGTGATCTGCGCACCACAGAGCCCATTACCGGTGTCGATGTTGAAGTTTACAATTATCAACAGCAATTGCTGGGAACAACTACCACTAACTCCGATGGACTGGCAACAGTTGCCCTTGATGGAAAACCGTTTTACCTTATTGCCAGGAATGGCGATCAGCGAGGATACCTGAGGCTGGATGACGGTTCCTCATTATCCCTTAGCAAATTTGACGTATCCGGAAGCGTGGTTCAAAAGGGAATCAAAGGATATATTTACGGTGAACGTGGAGTATGGCGTCCCGGAGATACGCTGTATCTGACCTTTATGCTTGAAGACAAGAAAAAAAGCCTGCCACCAAATCACCCTGTTAGCTTCGAATTGATCAACCCGATGGGACAGGTGATTAAAAAAATGGTTAAAACAATTGGACAAAATGGTTTTTACAGTTTCATCACTGCCACCGCACCCGATGCTCCAACAGGTAACTGGACAGCCAGGATAAAAGTTGGCGGAACCACATTTACAAAATGGCTTCGTATAGAAACAGTGAAGCCCAACAGGATTAAAATCAGTCTTGACTTTGGAACAGAAAAACTATCGGTCACAAAACCCGATGTCAGGGGATCAATCAAGGCAACCTGGTTACACGGAGCCATTGCCAGGAATCTCAGGGCCCAGATAACGGTCATGCTAAATCAGGTTACAACACAATTTTCAAAGTATGCTGACTATGTTTTCGATGATCCTGCCAGAACCTTCTATTCGGAAGAGCAAACCATCTTTGATTCAAGATTGAACAACGAAGGGACAGCTAACTTTTCAACCAATCTTTCTGTAGGATCTTCTGCACCCGGTATGCTACAGGCCCATTTTATCACACGAGTGTTTGAAGAAAGCGGCGAATTCAGTATCGACAGATACTCAATCCCTTATGCTCCCTATACCAGTTTTGTGGGAATAAAAACACCAAAAGGTGATAAAGCCAGGGGTATGCTGCTTACCGATACAACCCATACCGTTGAGATAATAACGGTTGATCCGGATGGTAATAAAATTTCCCGCTCCGATCTCGATTGCAGGGTTTATAAAATCAACTGGAGATGGTGGTGGGATGCCTCTTACGATAACCTGGCTTCCTATATCGGAAGTTCCCAGCATTCCGCCCTGGTTAGCAAAAAGGTAAACACCAGGAATGGAGAGGGTAAATTTACTTTCAGAATTGACTATCCGGAATGGGGAAGGTATCTGGTCAGAGTGATTGATCCGAAGAGCGGGCACGCTACCGGGAAAATTGTTTACATCGACTGGCCGGGATGGGCTGGAAGGGCGCAGAGAGAAAATCCAGGTGGTGCATCCATGCTTACTTTCAGCGCCGACAAACAAAAATATATGGTTGGAGAAACAGCAATTATATCCATCCCCAGCTCCGGACAAGGCAGGGCCCTGATCAGTATTGAAAATGGTTCACGTGTGGTTGAAGCACATTGGGTTGAGGCAACAGAGCCCGAAACCAGGTTTAATCTACTCATCTCAGACCAGATGACACCAAATGTGTTTGTAAATGTAACCCTTGTTCAGCCTCATGCACAATCAGTAAATGACCTGCCTATCAGGCTATATGGTGTGATACCTCTCTCTGTGGAAAATCCCGGGACCAAGCTGGAGCCTGAATTAAAAATGCCGGATGTACTTGAACCCGAGGAAGCTGTTACCATCCAGGTAAAAGAGAAAAACGGGAAAGAATGTTCCTATACCGTCGCTATGGTTGATGAAGGATTACTGGATCTGACCCGATTTAGAACACCCGATCCCTGGTCGGTATTTTATGCAAGGGAAGCATTGGGTGTCAGAACCTGGGATATCTATGATATGGTGCTGGGAGCATACGGTGGAAAGATGGAAAAAATCTTCAGCATTGGTGGTGGCTGGGAAGAAGAAGGAGAAAATGAAGGCGCTCAGAGCAAAG
Source organism: uncultured Bacteroides sp. (assembly GCA_964477295.1). Taxonomy (GTDB): domain Bacteria; phylum Bacteroidota; class Bacteroidia; order Bacteroidales; family SM23-62; genus CAYZEZ01. The sequence continues at coordinate 18,878 of CAYZEZ010000033.1, forward strand.
CCAATCGATTTCCTCCAATGGTAAAATTCATTGGACCTTTTACATTGAAAAAGGGCCAGACCAATTCACACACCATTTATATGCCCAGGTACATCGGCTCTGTTAAAACCATGGTGGTGGCCGGTAATCAAGCCGCCTATGGAAGGGCCGATAAAGTAACTCCTGTGAGAAAACCACTCATGGTACTGGCTACCCTGCCCAGGGTGCTGGGACCAAACGAAGAGGTAAAGCTACCGGTGACAGTTTTTGCCATGGAAGAAAACATTAAAGAAGTGGATGTTACCGTAGAGACCAATGAACTGATTGAAATTGTTGGGGATTCGAAAAGAATTATAAATTTCAGAGATATCGGGGATATGATGACCGACTTCGACCTTAAGGCAAAACCGGGAATAGGAATAGGCAAAGTCACCGTCAGGGTCAAAAGCGGATCACAGACTGCCCAATATAACATTGAACTGGATATCAGAAATCCAAATCCACCTGTCACTGAATTTATTGATACCATTGTTGAGCCGGGTAAAACATGGGAGGTTTCATTTCAACTGGCAGGAATGACAGGAACAAATACGGCTATTCTTGAGGTATCCAATATGCCTCCCGTTGATTTTGGAAGACGGTTAAAATATCTGACAGGATATCCTCATGGATGTATTGAGCAAACAACCTCAGCTGCTTTCCCGCAATTATTTTTGGGTGATGTAATGGAACTTGGCGAAAAGACTGTTAATAAAACTGAAGAAAACGTTAAGGCTGCTATACGCAGGTTAAATACATTTATGCTCCCCAGCGGAGGACTAAGTTACTGGCCCGGTGGTCAATATGAAAGCGATTGGGGTACTTCCTATGCAGGACATTTCATGCTTGAAGCAGAAACAAAGGGTTATAACCTGCCTGCAGACTTTAAAAAGAAATGGTTGCGTTATCAGAAAAAGGCGGCAAAGCAGTGGAGAAAATCAAATGAAAAATATCAACAGAGTGACCTGACCCAGGCTTACAGGCTATATACCATGGCCCTGGCAAATTCACCCGATCTTGGCTCAATGAACCGTTTGAGGGAACAGGAGAATCTTTCCGTTCCGGCAATCTGGCGACTGGCTGCAGCTTATGTACTTGCCGGACAACCTGAGATTGCTGCAAAACTAGTTGGAAACATCACAACTGAAGTTACTGATTATTCCGGCTTCAATTATACTTATGGTTCAAGGGAAAGAGACTGGGCAATGATCCTCGAAACCCTTACACTATTGGATCAGCGGGCCAAAGGGATAGACCTTGTACAAAAAATATCAAAACAGCTGAGCAGCCAGCACTGGATGAGTACCCAGACTACTGCCTACTGTTTATTAGCAATTTCAAAGTTCGCTGGTTCTGACGCCACCTCAAAAGAAATGAAATATGAATTCTCTTTGAAAGCCGGAGGAAAGACAATTAATGCAGTTACCAAACTGGCTGTAGCCCAGCACGAGTTAGATGTCACTAACCAGCAAGCAGGCCAGGTCATGGTAAAAAATAAGGGAAATGGAATCCTGTTTGCACGGGTTACCATGCAGGGCATTCCTGAAACAGGGGACCAGACTGTTACCAATAATAACCTGACGTTGCAGGTTGAATACACTGATATGGATGGTCATTCAATCGATCCGGAACACATTATCCAGGGTATCGATTTCCTTGCACATGTTACCGTTTCTAATCCATCCGGTATCGAGGATTACCGGGATATGGCACTGACACAGATTTTTCCATCCGGATGGGAAATACACAATACCAGAATGGATGATTTTACCTCCGTTCACCAGTCATCCGTCCCAAATTATCAGGATATTCGGGATGACCGGGTATATACCTATTTTCACCTCCCCAGATATGAAAGAAAAACATTTGTTATTCAACTTAATGCAGCATATGTAGGTAAATATTACCTTCCAACCGTATACTGCGAAGCCATGTATGATGAAAGAGTCAATGCGAGAAGACCCGGGAAGTGGATTGTGGTTGACAAAGATTAGGTTGAAACAGTTCAACTATCCTATTTTCTGGAGATTATCATATTGCTCAGACCGTAATTCCTGTATTAAATGAATTTTTACAGGATTAATAAAAATACGGTTGTATTCGGCCTGACTTTTTTATTGTGCCTTATATTGTATTGGTATATACTTCCCGATCCTTTATTCGATCGTCCAACCAGCACAGTCATTACCGATAGGGAAGGTGATTTGTTAGGGGCTAAAATAGCGGATGACGGACAGTGGAGATTTCCTTATAATCCCGGTGTTCCGGAAAAATTTGAGCAAAGCATTTTACTTTTTGAGGACCAGTATTTCTTTCAGCACCCGGGAATAAATCCGGTTTCATTATTCAGGGCCTTATACAAAAATATACGGTCAGGAAAGATTGTTAGCGGAGGCAGTACTTTAACCATGCAGGTTATCCGGCTTTCAAGAGAAGGAAAGAGAAGGACAATCCGTGAAAAACTCATAGAAATAGTTTTAGCTGTCCGTCTCGAAACAACATCTTCAAAAGATAAGATTCTGGCATTATATTCGTCCAATGCACCCTTTGGCGGTAATGTGGTTGGATTGGATGCTGCCTCATGGAGGTATTTTGGTCGTGATCCACAAGATCTTTCCTGGGCCGAATCCGCTATGCTGGCCGTCCTTCCTAATTCTCCTTCCCTGATCCACCCGGGAAGAAACAGGGATCATTTACTCGAAAAAAGAAACCGCCTGTTGGACAAACTTAACCGTAAAGGCAAAATAGACAGCACAACCTGCATGCTTTCCAAGCTTGAACCCCTCCCGGAGGAACCGTTACCGTTACCCTCCCTTGCCCCTCATGTATTGAGCCAGGTATTTATGCATCATAAAGGAGAGAAGCTCAGGACAACGATCGATAAAAACATTCAAACCCAACTTGTCCGGATTGTTGAACAGCACCACAATATTCTTAAACATAATGAAATACATAATGCAGCCTGCCTGGTTTTAGACGTTGAAACAGGAGATGTGCTTGGTTATGTTGGTAATACCAGCAATCCTGGTAAGCCGGAATATAGTCCGGATGTTGATATCATTATGTCCCCGCGTAGCACCGGCAGTATTTTAAAGCCTATTTTGTATGTTGCCATGCTACACCACGGTGAGATCCTGCCGGGTACCCTGGTGCCCGATATCCCAACCTATTATACCGGATATACTCCTAAAAACTTCTCCTTTACATATGATGGCGCTGTACCGGCCAGAAGAGCACTAGAGAGATCGCTTAATATCCCTGCAGTAAGGATGTTGCAACAATTTGGCTTGAGCAGATTTTACTATTACCTGGAAAAGTTAGGCTTATCGACCTTAAACTATCCTGCAGAGCATTATGGATTATCCCTTATTCTTGGAGGAGCAGAAGGTACCCTGTGGGATATTACTGGAATATTCTGCAGTTTTGCCCGGGTTTTAAATCATTACGAGCAATATGACCATCAATATATCATGGAAGACTGGCATGGTCCAAATTTGTTTTATCATTCCTCATCACAATTTACACCTGACCACAAATTAACCTTTCTAAATGAAAGTAACCTTTTGAGTGCTGGTGCAATATGGATAACATTTCAATCATTAATTGAGGTAAACAGGCCGGCAAGGGAATATGGCTGGAAACTATTTGAATCTTCCAGAAAAGTGGCCTGGAAAACCGGCACCAGTTTTGGTTTCCGGGATGGCTGGGCTGTTGGTACCACACCCGAATACACTATTGGCGTTTGGGTAGGGAATGCAGATGGTGAAGGCAGGCCAGGTCTTATCGGGGTAATGACTGCAGCACCAGTTTTGTTCGATGTTTTGAACAGCCTTCCCAATACTTCCTGGTTTGAGCCTCCGCTGGATGAACTCCGGCAGGTTTCTGTTTGCAAACAAAGCGGGCACCTGGCAGGAAGATTTTGCCCCGATCCTGACACTATCTTGGTGCCTGAAGCCTGCCTTAATTCCGTACCATGTCCATACCACCAGATGATCCATCTGACACCTGATAAAAAATTCAGGATAAACAGTGATTGTGCTGAGCTAACCGGGATGGTTCATGAACCATGGTTTGTCTTACCTCCTGTCCAGGAGTATTATTATCAATCAAAAAATCCTGACTACCGGGTTTTACCTCCATTGCACCCTGATTGTGTGGTATCTGAGGAAATTGCCGCCATGGAGCTGATCTATCCCAAACACAACGCCCGGGTTTATATCCCGTATGAGATGGATGGCAGTCGTGGTCAGCTGGTACTTGAGGCAGCCCACAGAAGATCTGATACAAAGATTTACTGGCACCTTGATGACCAGTATCTTGGAATGACTCAGCACATCCATCAGATGGGAATCACCCCGGCAGAGGGAGAACATACAATCGTATTAGTCGATGAACTTGGAAATGTACTGGAGCACAAAATTAAAATCCTGGATAAGAATGAATAATTACTAACTGTCATCCTGAAATAAATTACTGATACATCATTTCGTAACATGGTCATTCTGTCCCGAGTACTCTTCCCCGAACACTCGGGGGGGCA
>CAYZEZ010000034.1:0-22890 GCA_964477295.1 uncultured Bacteroides sp.
TTCCTGGGCCGCTACCTGGCCGATGATATCCCGAAAGAAATAAGAGAAGAAATGATGGACTTTTTATACCGGGAATTGATGACCGATCACTGGATGCGCGCACAATCCCTTCTCGATGTTGCGGCTGAGAATTCAGACCGGGCCGACCACGGGCCCTTCGGAGCATTCGATGGGTGGCCGGCAGGGACCATGGATGCACTCGTCCAGATGGGATTCCCCGAAAAAGCAATGGACTTCTATCATGCCATCGAACCGGTCACATATGAAGGAGCCTGGTCACAGGCGCATGAACTGTGGGGTGAAAATAAACGAAATAAGAAATCGAAGGTAAAGATTGCGGAACGGGGCTGGCACAACAGGGATTCTTCTTCCGGGATAGCTATGTCGCAGGTAATGCTGAAATGCTTCTTCGGATTCTACCCGAAAATTGACGGTGAACCCCTGCGTCCGAATAAGAACTGGGAGTTTGACGGGAAACTGCATCATGTGCTTTACCAGGGGGAGTATTATACTATTGAGTATCAGGATGGAAAGCCAGTGATGAAACGTGAGTCGTGAGTCGAGGGTGTGGGTGTGGGTGTGGGTCCGGAACCCGAAACTCATTACCTGTAACTTGCAACCTGAAACCTGAAACAAATATTTAGTATCTATGTATAAGATTTTTCCTATTTTTTTCTTCCTGGCACTGAGTCTCAGCATCTCAGGTCAGCCTAAAAGTCCCGTCGACTATGTTGATCCGCTCATCGGATCGCATGATTCACGGTGGATCATGTTCCCGGGACCCAGCCTTCCGTTTGGGATGGTTAAACTTAGTCCCGATAACCAGGAGCTGGGGTGGAAAGCAGGTTACGATTACGATATCAACAGCATCGCCGGATTCAGCCATGTTCATTCCTGGACCATGGCCGGGATACTCACCCAGCCAACCACCGGGCCACTCAAAATTCAACCAGGCACTGAAAAGCACCCGGAAAACGGCTACCGGTCGATGATCAGGCATGAGACGGAAACCGCCTCCCCGGGATACTATTCGGTTTACCTGGATGATTATGGTGTGAAAGCCGAATTGACTACTACCATGCGCACAGGGTTTCAACGATATACATTCCCCGAATCCGACTCCGCCAGGATACTGATAGATATGCAGATCCCATCGGAATATGGTTTTGAGATCTTCTGGACCGTAGTATCCAAAGTTAGCGATACCGAGATACATGGCTTCTCATATCAGCAAAGCCTCAGGAAAGCCAATTATAATGAATACGTACTGAATTTTGTCATGCGGTTCAGTAAACCCTTCCGTTCCTTCAACGGCTGGGTGAAAGAGGATATCCAGCGTAATGTTGAATCGGTCACATCCGGATTCGGTCATAAAGATATCGGTGCTTTCGTGGAGTTTGACACAGAAGAAGGCGAAGAGATCATGGTTCAGACTGGTATTTCGCTTGTAAGCATCGACCAGGCGAGGCTCAACCTGGAAACCGAACTCGGCCCTTTTGGATGGGACTTCGATGCGGTAAGGGAAAGTGCCAGCGAAACATGGGCCGGCCTGCTGAATAAGATTGAAGTGGAGGGTGCCTCCGAAATCAATAAAAAGAAATTTTATACCAACCTGTACCGGGCATACATCGGCAGAACCACATGGAACGACGTAAATGGCAAGTACGTGGATATGTATGAGAAAGTCCAACAGCTTCCGGAAGGTACTCCAGCCATATACGGAAGCGATGGTTTCTGGATCACTTTCTGGAACCTGAACCAGTTATGGGCATTGGTAAATCCCGACATTACCAACAACTGGGTCAATTCCTTCCTGGAGATCTATGACAGGGGAGGATGGCTGCCTAAAGGTCCCACAGGGATTGAATACTCAGGGATCATGGTTGCCTCCCACCAGAACTCTTTTATTGCAGGTGCATACCACAAAGGCATCCGGAATTATGATGTGGATAAAGCATATGAGGCCATTAAAAAAATACAAATGGAACCGGGTGTGCCACACAAGGGTGGTGGAGTCGTTGGGAACAGGAACCTGGAATCTTATATGAAGCTGGGATATGTCCCGGATGAAGATGGGCCTGTTTCCAATACCCTTGAATACGCCTACGATGACTGGACCGTTGCCCAGATGGCACTAGCCATGGGCAAAAAGGATGATTACAAGGATTTTACCAAACGTGCCTTCAATTACAGGAACGTTTTTGATCCCGATGTAGGATATATGCGCCGAAAACATGCAGACGGAACCTGGGTGAAGGATTTCAGCCCATTTGGGGATGTCACCTTTTTAGGCTCCGGGTATGTAGAAGGGAATGCCTGGCAGTTTACCTATTTTGTCCCGCACGACCTTCATGGACTAATACAATTAATGGGAAAAGATGAGTTCAACAACAGGCTCGAAGAGGGATTTGAAAAATCAGCAGCATACCGGTTCAATTCTGAAAACCTGGGTTCGAACAGCCTTCAAGGTATGGGCATATTACCTGTAAACCACGGAAACCAGCCCAATATGCAGGCAGCTTACCTGTTCAATTACGGCGGGAAACCATGGCTGACTCAAAAATGGGTAAGGGAAATCATGGATGAGTATTACGGGGCCACCCCTGAAGACGGGTGGCTGGGAGATGAGGACCAGGGACAAATGGGTGCATGGTTCGTTATGAGTGCCATGGGATTGTTCGAGATGGACGGGGGAGCATCAGCGAAGCCCTTCTATGAGATAGGCAGCCCTTTATTTGATAAGGTTACCATCCACCTCAACAAGGAATATTATCCCGGTGAAAAATTTGTAATTCAGGCTAATAATGTATCGGATGCAAACAGGTTTATCCAGTCGGCCAGCCTGAATGGTCAGCTGCTAAATAAACCGTGGTTTTACCATGAGGATCTGATCAAGGGAGGCAAACTCGAATTAGAAATGGGGCCGGAGCCCAATAAAAAATGGGGCAGTGCCCCTGAACAGGCACCTCCCTCAATGAGCAGCCTGCTCACCAGTAAGGAAATTGAAGAGATCCTGGCCTACGACAGGTATGCCGAAGAGTTGGAAGCATGGAACAGGGCCGTTAAAGCCTATTATTACCACCGCAAGGAGCAGTTTGAATCACTTCCGAACACTCCTGGCGAGATTATTTTTCTGGGTAACAGCATCACCGACCAGGCAGAATGGCATGAGATGTTTGGCAGCCTGGATGTCAAAAACAGAGGTATAGGTGGCGACGATACAGATGGTATACTTGAGCGGCTGGACGAGGTAGTGGAATCAAATCCTGCTAAAATATTTATAATGATCGGGACCAATGACCTGGCCTATTCGAAAACGATTGATCATGTGATCAGCAACTATTTGAAGATCCTTGAAAAGATTGAACAGGAGTCTCCGGATACCAAAGTATATATTCAAAGTGTCTTGCCTACGGAGGACGACATTCACTATACCAGGAAGAATACGGATATCCAGGAGATCAACAGGCAGCTTGAAGAAATTGCTACAAAGAAAGGATTGGTTTATATTGATCTCTATTCTGCATTTGTTACACCGGACAATAAGCTGAACCTCGATTACAGCATCGATGGCTTGCATCTGAACGGGGCAGGTTACGAACTATGGGTGGAATTGATTTCTGAATATATAAAATAGGCAGTCATCCTGTCCCGAGTACTCGGGATCAGGATCTTCTGGCTCAATCAGGGAGATTCTGAAACCCTGACCTACGTCAGGGCAGGCAAGTTCAGAATGATAATAGAAAACTAACATAATAAACAAATAATATGAACTCACGCGAAAGAGTACTGTCGGCCTTAAACCATAAGGAACCGGATAAGGTTCCGATCGATTTTGGGGGACACCGTTCCTCTGGTATTGCTGCCATGGCTTACGGAAAGCTGAGAAAACATCTCGGGCTTTCCGATAAGCCTGTAAGAGTATACGATATGGTACAGCAGCTGGCCATTATTGATAACGATGTGCTTGATTTTTTTGGTGTGGATACCATAGAAATGGGTCGTGGCTTTTTGCTCAATAATGACGGCTGGAAACCATGGGTATTGCCGGATGGAACTGAATGTGAGATCCCTAAATACCTGAATGTGGAAAAGCATGGTGATGACTGGTTCCTTTATGATGATGACGGCTACCAACTGGGTGTACAGAAAAAGGGCTGCCTCTACTTTGAACAAACCCAATTCCCATTGCTGGAAAGGGGGATCGAAAACGATCTTTTTAATGATCTCGAGGATATGCTTGGTAAGAATATCTGGTCTGCCATTCCACATCCGGGGGCACATTTAGACCTTGATGAGGCAGGTTTGAAAGAAATGGCCGAAAAGGCAAAAAAATTAAGGGAATCTACCGACAGAGCTATCATAGGGCTGTTTGGCGGCAATATGTTCGAATTACCGCAATGGCTGTACCGTATGGATAACTATCTGCTTTCCATTGCTTTATATCCTGATAAAGTACTGGAGCTTTCAGAAAACCTGGTCAGAATACATTTGAAAAATATTGAGAAATGGTTATCGGCTGTGGGTCCCTATATCGACATTATTATGTTCGGGGATGACCTGGGTGGCCAGCAGGGACCACTTATGAGTCCCGATGACTACAGGAGACTTTATAAACCCTTTCACAAAATGATGTGGAACAGGGCAAAAGAATTGGCCGATGTTAAGGTACAATTACACTGCTGCGGTGGAATATATGAATTGCTGCCCGACCTGATAGACGCAGGCCTCGATGCCATTAATCCGGTTCAGATCTCCTGCGCCGGTATGGATCCTGCCCGGTTGAAAAAAGAATTCGGTGACCGGATCACCTTCTGGGGAGGGGGTTGTGATACACAAAAAATATTACCCCTTGGAACACCTCAGGAGGTAAGGGAACACGTACGTGAAATGGTTGATATTTTCAAACCCGATGGCGGATTTGTATTTCAACAGGTGCATAATGCACTTGACAATGTACCTCCTGAAAATATTGTGGCCATGCTGGAGGAGGTGAACAGATAATCAGGCTGAACTTGCCTGTCCTGACGTAGGTCAGGGTTTCAGCATCTAATAATCGGTTACATGGAGATCCCGAAACCCTGATCTGCATCCCTGATCTGTATCGGGGCAGGCGCGACAGGCAGGGCAGGCAAGTTCAGAATGACAAGGGATACAAAATATATTAATGTCAATTACTAATATGTTCCGGACAGATTTTCAACCCGATTATACCCAGATCCTTGAGGTTCTTTACAATCGGAGGCCGGAGCGGCTTCCCGTATATGAGCACCATATCGATCCTCCTTTTATTTCAAAGGTGATCGGAAAAGAATTGGTTTGCGAGAGTGATAAACCGGCCGATCTTGAAGCCTATTACAGGGAGTTGACCCGGTTCTGGAAAAACATGACCTATGATGCCATTGACTATGAGGCGGCTATTTGTGATATTCTGCCGGATCACGGCGCTATTCTTGGTGGCAGGCCCGGCCCGATACAGACCAGGGATGATTTTGAAAGATATCCTTTTGATGAGATCCCGGAGATTTTCTGGAAGACCTATACTCCTCATCTTGATGCGTTGCAGAAAGTCATGCCTGATGGCATGAAAGCATTTGGCGGATGCGGTTATGGCATTTTTGAGACCAGTGAAGACCTGGTAGGGTATGAATACCTTTCAGTGATGCTCTATCTGGATCCTGAGTTGTTCGCTGGCCTGTTAAAAAAAATTGGCGACCTTTTTGAGAGGTTGTGGACAGAGATGATCACCAGGTATAAGGACCTGTTCGTGTTTTTCAGGATGGGTGACGACCTGGGTTTTAAAACCTCCACATTGCTTCCTCCGGACACAATTATTGAACACATCCTGCCACAATATAAGAGAGTGGTCGACCTTGTTCACAAGGCCGGGAAGAAATTCCTGCTTCACAGTTGCGGAAATATATTTTCTGTAATGGAGGAGATCATTGCCTGCGGTATTGATGCCAAGCATTCGAATGAGGACCAGATTGCGCCTTTTGATAAATGGATTGAACTGTACAACGACCGTATCGGACTATTCGGGGGTATTGATGTGGACATCCTCTGCCATAAATCCTATGATGATGTTTTCAGAACGGTTGTTGAGGCCGGAACACGTTTCAGGTCAAAGGCCAGAGGCTGGGGTCTCGGATCGGGAAATTCAATCCCGGAATATGTCCCGGTGGATGGTTTTATGGGTATGATCGATGCAGCGAAGGAGTTGAGAAAAAAATTCGGCAGGTAGTCATCCCGAAGCACAGAACTCAGGAACTGAGATTCATAATGTAAATGACATCTAGTCATCCCGTCCCGCCATGCCCCCCCTGAGTGCTCCCCGAGCAATCGGGGCACGGCGGGACAGGATGACTATTCCACTGCAATAAGATACTTTTAAGACCGCCTTGACCGCGATTGCCGGGTTCAGGATGACTGTATAGATAATCTACGAGGCATCAATGCTCTCCCGTTTTTCAAATAGTTTCATCCAATCCGTTCCCCGCACAGGCCTGTTATGTATTTTTATTCGGCTGTAAATGATCGTTTCAGCATCTTCGCCGAATTGTCCCCCTGCCACAATGTTCCCTCCCGGTCCAATCACCATTGAATTTCCAATGGCACTGAATCCTTTCCAGGGTCCGTCGGTCAGCACCCCCACGTTGCTGCATCCGGCAATATATACACTGTATTTTTTTGCTACAGGAGAATAATGATTATACCATATGTCGGTTGCTAACTTTTTATCCTGCTTCAGGTCGGCAGGTAAAGCCCATGAAGTTGGTGAAAGGATAATATCGGCTCCCATATAGCATAGTGTCTGGCTGATCACTCTCTGGTCGGCAAAGGCATCTGCGCAAATCATCAGTCCTATCGATCCGAACCTGGTTTCGGCAACATTCAGGCTACGACCCTGTCCGTAAAAAGGCTGGGCAATATCCAGAATATTGATTTTCCGATGATGCAACAGGATCTTTCCGGAAGGGTCAATGAAGAGTGCGGAATTAAAGATCTCCCCGCCGTCTTTCTCAGCGAGTCCAGAACATACATATACATGGTTTTCACGGGCGGCCTCGGTAAGCACCCTGCATGATTCACCACCAGGGATCTCTGTCGCCTGTGTGAGGACAGAAGGATGGGCCCAGCCCAGGTCCATTAATTCGGGTAACAACACAATGTTGGCACCATTTTCTGCTGCCTCAGCGATCATTGCCCTGGCTTTATCCAGATTAGCCTGACGGTTTCCTCCGTCAACTTTCATCTGGGCCAGGGCCAGCATAAAATCCGGTTTATATCCTTTAAATGATGGATCGATCATCCCTAGCGGAACCCTGATAAACCGGGCTCTGTAATTATCCACATTGGTAAATACGTCCCTTACGGTCATCGAGTTGATGCAGTATGAAACCAGCAGCCTGTCACCATCCATGTATTGCGGATGCGCCAGTGCATTATACGTGAACAGTTGTTTTGTTGTATCCTTCTCGTGTTCGGTGGTATGGTATATCAGTGTTTTATTTTCAAAACCTTTATAAGGGAAATCGGATGTGTAGGTATAAATATCCTGTGTTGATTTAGCCATTGAAAGGAGTACATATTTGTCTTTTATTTTAAAGATGCTGAATTGTTCTGATACCGAGATATCCATCTTCATCGGGGCTGCCTTGTGATGGTCGGCCACCCATTCTGTTCCGTCAAAGAAGTCCCAGTTCTCGTGATAAGGATAATTGCCCCTGTATGTTCTCGCAAAGTAGATGTGTGACCCGTCAGATTCATTCCTGGTGCCGCATATATAGATCGTATTACCCTCTGTATACACGCAGTTCCCCAGGTGGAAATCAATCTCATAGGTATATTTCACGCTATCCACCCCGAGCAGACGGAAATCCGGCAGGCTGAACCGTAACAGATCCACTCCGGCTACAGCAAAGGACCACATAGTTTCCTCCATCTTATCCGCTTTATCCTGCTCCTCATCGGGCTTTTCAGATTTAACTGCGAGTTTTGGATTATTATACATATGCAGCGCAAACATATACAGTACAGTGTCCTCTGCAAATCCATGCCCGGGCCAGTACCACTCCTTTGTTTCGCCGGTTTGTTCCGGTACAAAAAGGGTTTCGGGATCGTCATATGTACCCCTGTATACCGACCTGGCCGATGTTCCTTCGGCGTTTACTATAACGATTGAGTTATTCAGCATTTTGGTGGAAAGGTCGCGGGATCCGTTTCTCACATATCCCAGGAAACAATCGCCATTAAGAAAAGCTGAACTTCCGCCGGGGAGGGAAACAGAAAAAATGCCATCGGCCCCGGTAACACCACCCGAATCAGGGTAAAATACTTTCTGGAAATCATAATCTACTGTAACTTGCTCATTTTCAGTAGATTTAGTCTGGCAATACGACAGCGCCATTGCCATAGCCAGAAAGAAGGGTGCGAATAATCTCATGGTATATTGGTTTAATGAGAATTAAATATCCTTGTGACAGAGGTTTGGTTCTTTCGTTCTGCCTGTATCAGTAATATGGATTGGGGTAGCATGGTCCTGGGTATTGAAACCGGCCCTTCGGCAGCGGACCTGTAATATATCCTGCCATCTATTCCAAAAATGATTATTTCTGAATGGAGATCGGCCCGGTCAATATATATATTATGCTGATCACTACTGATAACAGGTTTTGTAACTGGTTCCCGGATAGCATCCTGCCTTCCGACAAGCATATCATATATATGGACCGTGTCGGGATAAGCCTGGTTCATGGCGCTGTCGATGTTCAGCCAGAGAAACCGCCCGCGGTAATTTCTGGAGTCATTCCAGATCGACCAGAAATCGCTTGTGTTCACATTAAATGAAATAAGTATATCTCCATTTTCATTCCGGAATTGTGGGTGGGCGAAGAGGTTATAGGTGATATTATCGCCCACTTTCGGGATAATGCAGAATTTCTTCTCTACGCCTCCTGAGCTAGCCCTGTTCCAGGGACCGGTCAGGGAATCGGCCTCAAGGAGGTACAGCTCCCCGATCAGCCATATCTCGTGCATGATCAGGTAAAATTTATCATTATGCTCATATACAAAGTAGGATTCACTCATGGGCCTGTCTCCGGTGGGAACAGCCTCACTGCAATCATTGCTCCAGTTCCCGTCCCCGGCATAGAACTGCCAGGGCTCCTCCACACTTTCTTTGACCCTGGCCAGCATGGGGACAGGGTACTTGAACCCATCCACCACTGTATCCTTCTTTCCGAAGATATATGTGTAATCATCCCGTTTTAATACATGCGTGCCAAACCTCATCGTTGTATCGGTGATATCATCTACCTCAATGGTTTTAATATGCTCCATCCCGGGATATGTAAAGTAGGCGAGGTGGGTGGTGAGGACACGAAAATTAAAACCGGTAACGCCGTTATCCTCGTGAGCGATCCTGATGGCAAAAACCTTGATCGTATCGTTTTCAATGGTGGCATGTTCCGGCCAGAACCAATCACCATCTTCACCCGGGATGAATGATGAGGGATTGCTGAAAGTTCCCCCGTAATAGGCTGTAAGTACCCCATCCTCTTCAATAATGGCAGCGTTGTTAATAAACTGCGACGTATTGCCGTTAATGACAAATGGAGAAGTTTCTTCACCAATAATACAATCTCCGAAAAGCCATAGGGTGTTGCTATCGGGAAGCATCAGGGAGATAGTAGCATCGGATGCGAGCCAGCCCCCGTTTACATGGTTGAATTTATTGAATTGTTCGTAAGCGGGGGTAACTGATTGCTGTGAATAAATAAGAAAAGAAAAGGAAACAAATATAATGGACAACACAATGTTTTTGCGACAACACATTTTAGCTCATTTTAGCTCATTCCAAACTCCAAACTCCAAACTCCCACACCCTAATTTTAGTCATTTGTAACTTTAGTCATTCGTAGTTTCCTAATAGTATCCTTCGTTTTGAGTCAACGCCGGATTATAATATCTTTCTTTTTGCGGGATTGGGAATAGAATATGATCATCTTTAATATTGGCTGTTGGCTTAGCCAGCAATACTTTTTCCTTCAGCTTTCCGAACCTGACCAGGTCGTACCAACGGTGACCTTCCATGACAAACTCCCATTGCCGCTCCTGGAGGACCGCATCTTTAAATTGCTGGTAATTCAACCCGGCCAGATCATCGAGTTCAGCCCTTTCCCGGACCTCATTAATTGCATCGTACGCTGCCTGATTTGGACCGTTATTGATCTCATTCAGCGCTTCAGCATACATCAGTACAACATCAGTATACCTCAGATAAATGAAATCGGCATCCGATTCACCGTTTTGTTTCCCCGGTTCAGCCACCCTGTCCCAATATTTTTGGATATAGGGTTCGGGAAATGTTTCGCCGTCAAACTCAGTAATAAACGTAGCTGCCTTGCGTTCATCGCTGTTATCATAACTATTATAAAGGTAATCTGTTGGAAGTTCCCACGCTTGTCCGTTTTTAACTCCGTTATCAGATTCTGTGGTAGGCATCAGCCTCACAAGGAACTGGTTGGTTGTCCATCCTTGCCCAAGTGTGCCGCTGAAATTTATGGCCCACATGATTTCACCCTGGTTGGCATTCGCCAGTTTAAAAATATCGCCAAAATCGGGCTCGAGCTGGTATTTCCCCATGACTTTGTCGAGGTAGGTTTTGGCCATATCAAAATCACTGGCATTGTTGGTCAGGGCTCCCCGT
Organism: uncultured Bacteroides sp.; assembly: GCA_964477295.1. Classification (GTDB taxonomy): domain Bacteria; phylum Bacteroidota; class Bacteroidia; order Bacteroidales; family SM23-62; genus CAYZEZ01. The sequence continues at coordinate 10,712 of CAYZEZ010000034.1, forward strand.
GTCAGGTAAACCTTACCCAGCAAAGCCGAAGCCACATCAGAGGTCGGCATGCCCATTACCCGGTCCTTGAAAGGATTAACCTCGAGCAGCTCTTCTGCGAGCTCCAGGTCGCTGATGATGCTCTCATAGACCTCAGCCGCCGGCGTCCGGGCAATCTTGGTTGCTTCAACTTCGGTTGTCGGGAACAGCTGCAGCGGTACATCGCCAAATAATCTCACAAGGTCGAAATACAAAACACCGCGCAGGAAATATCCTTCACCCTGGAGGTGATCTTTGACTTCGGGACTCGAATATTTTTCAATATTCCCGATTTCCTTCAGTAAGACATTAGCCTGGTTAATAGTAAAATAACACCCAAGCCACACAAAATCAAAAGCCGTATTGTTCGCATCGAATGTGAACTTAGACAGGTCGTGCATATTTATATCCGGACCTGTTTCATAACAGTTGTCTGACGCCAGGTCCTGAAGCACCCAGTAATTATTGAAGAAAAGACCCCCGCCTTCCCATGTCCATGTGATCAGTCCGCCATACATCCCGTTGGCAAACCTCACCAGGTCGTCTTCAGACTGGAAAAAATTCTTATAATTTTGGTTCGATCTAATATCCTGATCCAGGAAATCCTCACAACCAATAAATGTAATCGCAATGAACAGTATTAATATCTTTTTCATGATTCTCATTTTTTACTGGTTAAAAGTTCAGGTTCAGGCTGAACATCAACGTTCTTGCCATCGGATAAGCCCCGTAATCAGCACCCTTCCCGAATACACTTCCACCGTATATGGATACCTCGGGATCGTACCCGGAATAGTTAGTCAGGGTCAGAACGTTATTCCCGCTGACTGACAGGGTAATTCCGTCAATGCCGGAACGATCGTAAAGCTTTCTGGGAATAGTATAGGAAAGCATGAGCTCTTTAAGGCGGACATATGAACCATCTTCCACCATCACATCCGACATTACATTGCCATGCGATGAAGCATTAGCGCGCGGGTACTCATTTGTGGGATTTGTCTCGGTCCATCTGTCAAGGGCTACAATGGAATTGTTCTGGAATCCGTCGAAGCTCTCCAGCTGGAACCTGTTGAAGTTGACCAGCTCATTCCCAATATCTCCCTGGAAATAAAGGTTCAGGGTGAAATTTTTATAAGAGAAGGTATTGGTGAATCCAAAGGAGAAATCGGGATTAGCATTGCCCAGTTCGTAATGATCCTCCTTGGTCAGTATGCCATCCTTATTTTTGTCAACGTATTTCCTGTCGCCATAACGGGCGATTTTAGCCGGGAAAAACGGTACTTCGGACGGATCCTCATCGAGCTGGATGATGCCGTCGGATTTATAGCCATATATCAGACCAACAGGTTTTCCTTTAGATATCTTCGTCCAGTCGAGGATATTAATAATCGGTATCCCATAAATCTCACTCGATTGGGCAAGGTCTGTCACTTCATTCCTGTTGAATGCAATATTGAAACGGGTTCTCCACTGGAATTCCTGGTTCAGGTTAACTGTACTTAAGGACAACTCAACTCCCTGGTTTTTCATGTCGCCCACATTCGACCAGGAATAACTGAAACCGGAAGACCGGTTGATCGGGACATACAACAGGAGATCAGATGTTTTCTTCAGGTAGGTTTCAGCTGTCATCATTATCCTCGATTCGAAAAGGCTCATGTCGAACCCGGTATTAAACTGGGTGGTTACTTCCCATTTTAATTCATTATTCTGAAGTGAATAGACGTATGCGCCAACTACTTTGGAAGTAGGTTCTTCTCCGAAGAAATAAGGTACATCGGCCATGAGGCTGATGGTTGATCCGGAAGGTATCCCTTCATTTCCAACCGTTCCCACACTGGCTCTCAGTTTCAGGCTGTTGATGGCGTTAACATTGCTGAAGAAGTCCTCTCCACTGATTCTCCATGCCAGTGAAAGGGATGGGAAGAAGCCGAACTTATTTGCCGTACCGAACTTGGATGATCCGTCTGCCCTCCCCGAGATAGTTACATAATACTTACTGTCGTAATTATATATAGCCCTTCCGATGGCAGAGAGCATAGCCCAGCTGTTATAACCTGTACTGATGGTTTTGTCGAGTCCGGCTCCCAGGTTATAATATCCCAGCCTGTCATCATCAAACCTTTCCACAGCAATATCGCTCGATTCGGAAACATATTTCTGGGCTGTCTGGCCTAACAGGAATATCATATGATGTTTCTCAATATCTTTCGTATAGGAGAGTGTATTTTCCACAAGCCATGTGTATCCCTGCATATTTACGTTATATCCTTTCCCTTTCTGCTGGCCACGCCTGACAAAACTTGGAATATATTGCTGCTCCTTATTGAAGAAGGCGTCAACACCCACTTTGATTTTATATTGTAAACCCTGTATAATATCCCAATCCAGGTAGAAGTCCCCGATTGCCCGGTTCGAATTTATAATCCGCTTTGTTTCGTTGATCTCGGCTACCGGGTTGGGGATCCTATTTATCGTATTGCTTTCATAGGTGTATCCCCCCGGGCCATCCTCATCATAAACATCCTGCCCGGGATTCATCAATAAGGCCATTGCAGTGACACTGGATGAGAAAAGTGGTATGCCGGTAATAACACCATGACTGATACTCCTGGTCAGATTCAGGTTTACTCCTGATTTTACATTGTCGGAGAGCTGGTTGTCGATATTGATCCTGAATGTCCCTTTATCAAAATCTGAATGATGGATGATCCCATCCTGCTGCATCAGGTTGGCGGACATATAATAGGCCGTTTTTTCGCTTCCGCCGCGAAGGGAGACCTGGTGGTTTTGCATCCATGCGTCCCTGAAAATCTCATCCTGCCAATCAGTGCCTTCACCAAAACGGCTGGGTAAAGCGAAATTGGATCCATAAGCTATATCGGGATAATATTTTCTTGCCTCGGTAACAGCATCATTTCCCAGTTCGGCCAGCTCACGGGCATTAAGAACTTCAATTTTTTTAGATAATCGCTGGATCCCTACCGAGCTGTTAATGGATACGGAAAGGGTACCACTCTTTCCCCTTTTTGTGGTGATCAGGATTACCCCGTTGGCGCCCCTGGCGCCATAAACAGCTGTGGCAGAGGCGTCTTTTAATATTTGTATCGATTCGATATCAGAGGGGTTAAGGGAGGACAGGGGATTGATGTCTGATCCCTGCAATGTACCCGATGTAAGTTCTTCGGATTTAGTAATTATCGGAATTCCATCAATAACATAAAGGGGTTCATTGGTGCCGTTGATTGAGGTTGTACCACGGATACGGATCGATACGGGTGCTCCTGGTTTTCCTGTTGAACGTGTTACGACCACGCCGGCAGCATGACCCTGAAGTGCCTGGTCGAGGGAGGTGTTCACCGGGGAGGCTACGGCATCGGCATCCACAGATGCTATGGAGACAGTCACATCGCCTCTGCGCTGGGTTCCGTAACCGATGACAATAACATCATCCAGCCGGGTGATCTTAGGCTGCATCTTGATTTCAAAATGGGTAACATCGCCTGTGATTTCGCGCGATTGTTTTTCGTATCCAACGAAGGAAAAGCTGATCACCTGTCCTGCATTTTGCTCCACATCCAGCGTAAATTCACCGTCAAGGTTAGTGACGGAACCATAGGTTGTCCCTTCCAGGTAAACTGAAACACCGGGCAGGGGCGTATTGGTTTCATCCACAATTACACCTGTTATTGTAATGGTTTGAGCAAAGGTTGCACTTACTGTAAATACAAGCAGAATAAAAAAATAAATCTTTTTCATTGGGTAAATGGGTTACGGTTATACCGGGAATGGTCAGTATAAAAGTCATCCTGAACTTGTTTCAGGATCTCCTAACCGGTTTAAAAGATCCTGAAACAAGTTCAGGATGACATAAAGGCCTGAAAAATATACCTTTTAAGGCGCGCAATCCTGAATACTACTAAAAGTCCAGAAGTGAATCATCCACATTACTGCAATCCAAAGAACTATTACCTGTAATTTCAGCCTCCTTCTCAGCGGTTCCATAAGGCACAAATGCTCCTTTGGGCTGGCTCTTGAATGTTCTTTCAATATCTAGCAAACCCCAGAAAGCAATGTCCCAGTACATGGTCATCTCAGATTCATTGGCCGCGGTGATCCTGAAATCATAATTTTCATCCGCTCCTGTTTCACCGGATACCAGTCTTCTGACCAGTCTTAATTCAGCAATGGTGTCTCCGTTTGCAGGGGTATCCTTATATACCCAGTAACAGTAATGATGTGCTGCTAATGCAAGGTTGGCGGAATCGGTACCGAGATCCACATCGTAGGTGCCATCCGCGTTAAACCTGAATGTTTTTGCAGCATCATGGGCAGCCAGTACATCACCTCCAAGCCATGTTTCAGCAGCAATTGTCCAGTCGTATTTCACGAAAGATGACTTGATTGACAGCACTGTATTTACCAGAACGGATGCTGTTGTGATAACATCTTTGCCGTCTGTAACTTCAAATTCGAATCCCAGCGTTTTCAGGTCATCCCCGTCCAGAAGCACATAAGTAAATGTATAGGTATGATCATTTCCGCTGCTCACAACATTTGCAGTTACATCAACTGCATCACCCTTTACATTATCAACGACCTTGTAATATTTAAGAGAGACCACATCTCCGGCTACAATGGTAACTTCAACAGTAAGGGTTTCGCCAATGTTCATCGGGTCGGTCTCGGTAATGTCGAGTGTGACGGTTGTGTCAGGAACATCTTCATCTTTATTACAGGCAACGTAAGTAATAAGCAGGAGCATTGCAATCATGGCAAATGCCTTCAAAAGGTAGTTTTTCTTTTTCATTTTAGTTAGATTAAAGGTTAAATATTGATCCAATTATGTCCATATGTATGAACATAAAATAATTTTAAAATTAACTTATTTTATTCTCAAAAACAAATGGTAAATTATTAAAAATAATAGAGAATTGCTAATTTCTTTGTGACCCTGTTTTCTTATCAAACCGACCTTCAGAACAACACCTATGGAATATCCCGTTCGCTCTCAATTGTGTAAACAAAACTGTCTGACTTATAATATCCTACATTGTACTCAATGGGACGGCCCCCCGGATCAAACACAAACCTCTTTCTTTTCATGACAGGGTCCCCTTTCCTGATGTTGAGCTTTTTTGCAAGGAAATCATCTGCTGCCAGTGCACTGATCTCTTCTTTCGATAATTTGGCCACGGTGGAATAATCCTTTTCCAGGATTTCATAGAGCAACCTGGTAAAGTCCTCTTCACCGGTTAATCCCACCCTGGGATGAAAATAAGAAAAGAAATATACAAATGGCCCGTCCTCCAATCCCCTGAGCCTCTCTAATTTCAGCACCTTCTTATCAGCAGGTATGCTAAACAGGTTGTACACCTCCTGCTCTGGATAAGCCCATGAAACATTGATCTCAAAGTTTTTCGGGGTAAGTCCTTTTGCCTTCATTTCCTGGGTAAAGCTCATCCAGTTGGTCAGCCTTGAATTAACACTCCGGTCGGCCACCTTGGTCCCGACTCCCTTCTTCCTGATAAGCAATCCTTCAAATACAAGCTTATTGATAGCCTGCCGGATTGTATTCCGGGATATGCCCAGTCTTTTTGCCAGGTCCACTTCATTGGGCAGGAATTTTCCACTCCTGTATTCAGGATCATCAATCATCTTCCTCAGGAGCACTTCAACCTGCGCGTGGAGCGGAACGGGACTTTTATGGTCGATTGAATACTTCATTCCATTTTGTGGGAACGGTATTATTCACAAATATACAGATTGTTCATGAATCCTGTAAGATTAATCCCTCTGAGTTCCCGGGCCAGGATTTCCCATTGACAGGAGTTATGAGTTCAATGCATTTTATTATTCTTTTTAAGCTGCAATCTGTCATAAATTCTAGCCTGATTTTCGTAATTTAAACAGGATATATATTTTATAACAGGTTACCTATGAATAAAAACGGATTGTTTCTCACCTTAATATGCAGCCTGGCACTGTTTTCGTGCACTTCCCGGGAAAAGAAAAACTTCGTTGCCAGGGGTGACGAAATTGAAAAATACCTGCAGGTCCCTTCCCCCGAATGGGAAGACCAGATAATCTATTTCATCGTTACCGACCGTTTTATGGATGGTGATACTACCAACAACGACCAGGGTGCGGGAGAATATAAGAAAGGAGATGGTGTGTATTGGAATGGTGGGGATCTCAGGGGCATCACCAAAAAGATTGACTATATAAAAGAATTGGGGGCAACCGGTATCTGGATCACACCTCCTGTAGCCAACCAGTGGATAAACCCGCAGCGCACAGGCACTGGTAACCATGGATACTGGGCCAGCAATTTTATAGAGGTTGATAAACACCTGGGGACACTTGATGACTACAAGCAGCTATCCGCGTCTCTTCATAAAAATGGAATGTACCTGATACAGGATGTGGTGGTTAACCATATGGGGGATTTTTTTACCTATACGGGACCCTATAATCCAGATGATGTGACTCAGAATTTTAAGTTGAATGATGTTCCCCAGCCCACCCAGTATCCTTTTATGCACAACGATGCCCGCAAGCAAGAAGACCGGGAAATGGCCATTTTCCATTTTACACCCAATTTCCAGGATCACTCCGATACCATTAAAAAACGCCTGTACCAGTTTGCCGACCTGGATGACCTGAACACGGCCAACCCGGTTGTCAGAAAAGTGCTCAGGTCCTCTTATGATTACTGGATCGCGGAAGCCGGGGTGGATGGGTTCCGATTTGATACACCCCACATGGTGGAGCATGAGTTCTGGTACGACTTTATCCACTCAGATGATGCAGAGGCACCGGGTGTGGAAAAATTTGCCATTGAAAAAGGCAAGGATCATTTTCTGACATTTGGAGAAACAGTCTATCCATCATTCCCCTACGATGATTCCGGTCCGAAAAGCGTCGCCATGTATCTTGGTTCAAAAGATAAACCTGAAATGCAATCTGTGCTGAATTTTCCTCTTCATTCTACAATAGCAAGGGTATTCCAGGAGCAAAGGCCGACCAGTCTGATGACCTATCGCCTTGAAAGTCTCGAAAGATATTTCCCGCATCCAGAATGGTTACTGAATTTCATTGACAATCATGACGGGGCGCGTTTCCTTACCGGGGCAAGCCATTCTTCTTTCAGGCAGGCCCTGCTTTTTATCATGACCATACCAGGCATTCCGGTCATCTATTATGGTACGGAACAGGAACTGCCCGGGACAAGGCAATCGATGTTCAAAGGGGGAAATGGTTCAATTGATCAGGATCATTTTATTACCGGCAATGAATCGTTCCTGTTTATGCAGTACCTGATCCATCTCAGGAAGGAGAATGATGCATTCAGGAGAGGCGAATTAACCGTGCTCAGGGACGAAGCAGGTGGTCCCGGTGTTTTTATTTATAGTTTAAACCACCAGGGTGAGTTCGTCATTGTTATGCTGAATACATCGGAATCAGAAAAATGGGCAGATAATATACCAACCGGCCTGGGAAAAGGGATGACTCTAAAACCTATCTTCATCCTGTCCGGTGAAGAAGTGGATTTACAGGTGGAGGAAAATGGAAACCTAAGTGTTTTACTTGGACCAAACGAAGGAGTTATCTTGGAACCGGAGGAGGCAAATGAGACACCTGTACAAGTTGCCGGTACTATCAGGATTGATCCGCTGGCAGATCCGGTAGTTAAAAATGAATGGTTGACAGTCAGTGGAATAGTTAATGGATTTAAACGTATTGGATTGGTTGTTGATGGTGATTTTAGTTCAAAGATGTGGATTGATGCCGATGCCTCAGGAAAGTGGACTGCACAAATTCCTGTAAAAAGCCTTGGAAACGGATCACACCGTGTTTCAGCATTTGGACTGGCCAAAGGTGAGAAAATGCCGACCGTGTCAGATTACCTTGAATTTGAATTAAATCTTCCATCCGTTTTAAACGGAAAGTACAGTGACAAGATCGGAGACGACTCCGGGCCTGAGGGAAAATATCAATATCCAGCCCATACAAGTTATCAGAGGCAAATGGATATTGAGTCAATAAAAGTGTATACCATTGGTGCCAATATAAGAGTGGATATAACCATGGGAGAGATCACGCGGACCTGGCTTCCACCCAATACCTTTGATCATGCCCTGATTAATATATATATTGATTTACCGGGCAGGGATGGGATCAGTGCCTTACCTTATCAGAATGCAAATATGCCCGAGGGCAGTGCCTGGGATTACCTGGTTTCCACGGCGGGATTTGGGAATGCCATTTACTCCAGTGAGGGTGCTTCGGCAACAAGCACGGGCAAGGCTACAGGTCCTGCCGCCATGGTGTCAAGTGACCTGGATACCCGGACTATAACCTTCATGATCTCTGCTGAGGCACTGGGAAATCCTTCGGACCTTACAGGAAGTAAAATCTATATTACAACCTGGGATGGAGGACCTGGAAATCCAAGGGATCTCAATCCTGAACCAGGGAACTGGTCCTTTGGTGGGGGAAGTGAAGATGATCCGAAGATAATGGACGATGCCGGGCTAATTATATTGAAGTAGTAATTTTATGGATCGGAGTTATATCACTTGATATGCTGATCTGTCAGGTAAAGGTTTTTTAATTCGTCATATACCTGGATAACCTCCCTTACTTCACCATTATCATCAAACATTCCACCCCATCTGGTTCCCAGAGGTTCCCAGATGCAGGTACCTGTTCCCAGTCTGTCAGGCAGGTTGAAGACAATATCGTGAACCTCTTTTTTGAAAATGGAATATTCAACAACATTCAGGTATTTTTTATAGAGGCCGGATAAGTTGATGAGATTGCTTTTCAGATCATCGAGGGTACCGTGCCACCTGGGATAATAGGATATCCCGATGACGTCGAAGGGTACTCCACGGGCAATCATATTGTTGAGCCAGAATACCGATTCTTCATACTGGCCCCCGAGCGCAATATGCATCATGACCGGCATGTCAGGATCGACCGCTGCAACACCTGCCATTCCGGCTTTCAGCAGTTCCGCCAGGTTGTCGAGGTTGCTGATGTACCCGTCGGGCCATAATATGGAGTGATTTATCTCATTCCCCACCTGAACCATGTCGGCGGGTGTTCCCTGCTTTTCAAAGGCCAGCAACACCCTGCTGGTATAATCTTTGAGCGAATCTTTCAGCGTTTCAAAATCCAGTTCAGTCCAGGCTAGTGGCTTGTTTTGTTGCTGGGGATCAGCCCAATAGTCACTGTAATGAAAATTCAGGAGTAATTTCATGCCTGCGTCTTTTACGCGTTTAGCCATAGCGAGTGTATGATCCAGTCCGCAGAAACCTTTTCCCGGCGTAAAAATCCATCAGGCAGACGCCGTTATCAAGCTTGTTTTCAAAGTATGCCCGGCCGGTTGAATCAATAGCAGATGGTAAGGATTCATCTTTTCCGTTTCTGCTGATCCAGGCATTTCCCTCAACATATATGCGGAGTGCATTTTTGGCAGATTTGATTTCTTTTTCGTTTTTGTCGATTACAGTTGCCCTTAGCAGGGCATAGTCCTGCCCGTCTGCTAATAATGTGGTACGATAAGCAGTCATTTGAACGCCAACAGGGATTCTGGTTTCAACCTGGCTGACTGAAGCAAATTCTGATTCAGTGGCGGGAGGTGGAGCGGTATTCTGGCAGCTTACTATTAAAAAAACTTGCAGTTAAACAGGTATAAAAAAGTTCTTTATTTTTTTCATGATTCGCATATTTTGTCCATCAGGATTCCGCTTGTTTCAGATTATTTCCAGATTTAATATCAGGTAATCATACTATTTCAGGAATTGTCTTCTCGAAATTCTGAGAACAGATCCACTATTCATGTATCACAATTTAACTTATTTTCAATCACTTTCAAAAACATTAATTTGTAAATTTACTATTGATATTTAATAGCTTACGTTTTAAAACATTATAATGCTATGGAAAAAACCATTAAACCCGATCCAAAATATTTTTCAAAGAATATATGGATCCTCTTCACCATAACTGGTGTAATTATCCTGGCTGCAGCCATCCTGACCCTGATATTCCTCTTAACCCCTGGAGATCCTATGGCAGAGCTTATAGTCTGGATTTGTGCGGCAGGAATAATCGTCCTTAAATGGATCATCAGCTATCCCCTGATTGTATCATGGATAAAGAACCTTCAATATGTGATTTATGAGGACAGGGTTTCAATTCATAAGGGAATTCTGACCAAGACTGTCCAGAATATTCCGTTCAGGGCCATTACTGATTTTGCCCTGGTGCGGACTTTGTATGACCGGGCACTCGGGATCGGATCGATCAAAATTCAAACCGCCGGGAAGTCCGTTCAATCTGGTTCCAGGTATGAAGGAAGCCTTTCGGGTTTGCTTGATTATGAACCATTGCATGCCGATTTGCGGGCCAGGATCAGGTCATTGCACCCGCAAGCAGATTCGGCCACTACGGTTGATTCTTCAAAACCGGGATCCGGAAATACCCTGGAGGAGATTTTAAAGGAGGTTAGGGAGATACGGAAATCAATAGGCAGTAGCAGGCAGTAACAGGCAGCAGGCAGCAGGCAGTAGCAGGCAGTAACAGGCAGCAGGCAGCAGGCAGTAGCAGGCAGTAGCAGGCAGTAACAGGCAGCAGGCAGCAGGCAGCAGGCAGTAGCAGGCAGTAACAGGCAGCAGGCAGCAGGCAGTAGCAGGCAGTAGCAGGCAGTAACAGGCAGCAGGCAGCAGGTCAAGGTAGTTTCCTGATAAGTGTTTTAATGGCGTAAGCCTGTCTTAGTGCAATAATCAGCTTTTAAGTAATGAAATATAAATCAACTGATGTTTCCATCGCCAGGGACATGGATAAATCAGATCTGCTGGCTAAATTCAGGGATGCCTTTTATATTCCTGATCCCGGGATGATATACCTGGATGGCAATTCCCTTGGGCGGCTTCCAAAAGGATCCATCCACCGTATTAATCAGGTCGTTAACAAGGAATGGGGTGAACAATTGATACGGAGCTGGAATGAAGGGTGGATCGAAGCAGCCGCCAGGATAGGAGGGAAACTGGCAGGTTTAATCGGGGCTCAACCCGGTGAGGTGATTGTCACAGATGCAACTTCCATCAATTTATTTAAGCTGGCCGTCGCTGCATTGAAGCAAAAACCTGATAGGACCGGAATCGTAAGTGATGACCTGAATTTTCCATCTGATCTTTATGTGTTGCAGGGCATTGTTGACCTGCTGGGTAACCAGCATGAGATCTGCCTGGCCGGATCAGGAGATGGAATTGTAACAGAGCCGGAATCAATTGAAGCCCTGCTGGATCACAATACTGCACTTCTAACCCTGACCCATACCTGCTTTAAAAGTGCATTTGTACACGACATGAAGAGGCTGACCAGGTCTGCGCATGAAAGAGGAGCCATGGTTTTGTGGGACCTCAGCCATTCGGTTGGTTCGGTTGAAATTGATCTGGATGGGTGTGATGCTGGTCTGGCGGTCGGATGTACTTACAAATATTTAAATGCAGGACCGGGTGCACCTGCTTTTTTATATGTGAGAAAAGATTTGCAGGATAAGTTGATCCAGCCTGTCTGGGGATGGCTCGGATCTGATGATCCGTTTGCATTTAAGCTGGATTATAGTCCCGCCGGAGGCATCCAGCGTTTTCAGACAGGGACACCCCCCATATTATCATTGCTTGCCATTGAACCTGGAATAGACCTCCACCTGGAAGCAGGAATGAAAAACCTGAGAAATAAAAGTGTGCAGATAACGGAATACCTGATTTACCTTTTCGATCAGTGGCTGGCACCGCTGGGTTTTGAATTGGGCTCACCGCGCAATCCGGACATAAGGGGTTCGCATGTCTCAATAAGACATCCGGAAGCATACCGGATCAACCGTGCCATGATCGAGGCTGAGTCCCCGGCTGTTAAGGTTATCCCGGATTTCCGTACGCCGGATAACCTCAGGTTAGGGGTTGCCCCTATTTATACCACTTTCGAAGAAATCTTTCTAGCTATTCAAAGGATTAAGGAAATTGTCGAGAACAAGGAATATGAGCAATTCCCCGATGTGCTGCCTTTGGTAACCTGATCGGAAGTGAAGAGTGAAGAGTGAAGAGTGAAGAGTGAAGAGTGAAGAGTGAAGAGTGAAGAGTGAA
>CAYZEZ010000035.1:0-22244 GCA_964477295.1 uncultured Bacteroides sp.
GATAAGTTAATAGAAGATGAGAGGGCCGCAACAATCCATAACCGGATGAAGCGGAGCTTAATGGCAGCCCTGCAAAACAAAACCCAGATATACATCAACAGTTACGTCAGAGGCAAAGATGTTACCAATGAAATTGATATATACCAGGCCTACCTGGAACAAAAGAAGGCCTATGAGATGGTGGATACCAATTTTATCCTTTATAACAACATCAAGGCCAGGTACCTGTTCATGGAGTCGTTATGGGCTGAGGATAATGACAATGAGCTTAAACTACTCCAGGAAATTATCCAGGTAGAACCGGATGCTGCCTATGCCTTCAACGGGCTTGGTCTTATTTATCACGAAACCAAGGATTATGACAAAGCCATTGGTGCCTACCAGGCAGCCATGGACCTTGCCCCCAGCTGGAGTTATCCATACAACAATATTGGTATTGTTTACCACGACATGAAGGATTATGAAATGACCGAGCACTATTATGATCTTGCGATCAAGACTGATTCCACGCTTGTAAATCCTTTCTATAATAAAGGGATCCTGTACAATGAAAAAGGAGATACAGCCAGATCAATGGCCTTGTACCTGCAGGCAATAGCCATCGACTCGTCTTATAAAAATGCCTATAACAACCTGGGAATCCTGTACATCGACCTTGGCATGTACGATGAGGCTGAAGAACTTTATTTCAGGTGTGCTTACGAATCAAGTGCTGAGTATGGATACAATGGTCTCGGTTATTTATATGCAAAGCAACGCGAATACGAAAAGGCGGAGGAGTATTATTTCAAGGGACTTGAATTTGTCTACAACAGTGAAAAAATCCTGATTAACCTTGGGGATCTGTATGAAGACATGGAGCGGTATGATGATGCATTAAAATATTACCAGATGGTCCTTGAGGATAATCCGGAATCAAATGCCGCTTATAATGGTATCGGGAATGCTACATACAGCCAGGGAAAATACAGGGAATCGATCCCGTATTATTTAAAATCCATTGAGCTGAATCCTAAGAGCGAATCAACCTATTACAACCTGGGCAATGCTTATTCCGGACTTGAGAAAAGTGATTCAGCCTTTTTATATTACAGGAAAGCCTTATCTGTCAATCCGAATTATGCCTTTGCCTTTTACCAGATTGGAGATGAGTATTACGATAAGGAACAGTATGATTCGGCCCTCTATTATATGAATAAGGCTGTTTTGCTTAACCGGCGGGATGAATCATTTTATAATGGATTGGGAAATGTTTACTATGCACAGAAGGAATATACCAATGCCATAGACTATTACAAGAAATCACTGGATGTATGGCCGGAATATAAGCAGGCATGGTATAATCTCGGGATGGCTTATGACAATCTGGAAGAGTATGATGCGGCGCTTGAGATGTACAATAAAGCCAGTGAAATTGATCCCGAATATTCCCTTCCCTACTCAGGTATTGGTGACATTTATTATGAATTTGACGACTATGAAAATGCTATTTTAAATTATAGAAAATCTGTTGAGCTTGACAGTTTAATCAAAACGGGCTGGTATAACCTTGGGAATTGTTATGATGCACTGGATCAGTATGAACAGGCGCTTGAGTATTACCTGCGGGCCATAGAAGTGGATCCGGATTATGCTCTTGCCCTTTGTATGGCGGGGGAAATGTATGATGAGCTGGGCGAATATGATCTTTCAGAGCAATATTTCAAAGCTTCGCTTGATCTTGCCCCTGAAACCTTGTATACATTGAATGGAATGGGGAATTTGTATTACGGCCAGGGAGAGTACGAAAAATCCATTCCCTACTATGAAAAGGCTCTGAATATCGATCCCACGTACAAATGGGCTTATTACAATATGGCCAGGGCTTATGAAGCGTTGTTGGAGAATGAAAATGCCAGGAAAAGCTACCTTGGGGCTATTGAGGCGGATCCGGAATACAAGGATGCCTTGCAATACTATGGCCAGTTTCTTTTTGGTTTAGGTGAATATGACGAGGCAATAAAGCAGTTTAAAAGGGTTATTGAGGTGGATCCTGGATATACTTGGAGTTATTATTATCTGGGATATACTTATATCAATCTTGAAAACGAGGAGTTGGCTATCGATTATTTCCAGAAAGTTATTGAATTGGATGAAACATTTGTTGATGCTTATTACCAGTTGGGAAACCGGTACCAGAACCTGGAAAATTATGAAGAATCGGAAAAATACTTCCTGAAAAGCATTGAGCTTTCGCCTGAATCTTACGATTCATATAATGGACTGGCATATACATATTTAAGGATGGAGAGATATGGGGAGTCGCTTTCCAGTTTCAATAAGGCAATTGAGATAGCCCCTGATATACCATTTAACTATTACAACGTAGCCTGTTTTTATGCTGTTCAGGGGATCACAGACGAGGCGTTTAAATGGTTAAAGAAGGCTTTGGATAAAGGATTCGATGTTTTCGATCATCTGAGGACAGATCCCGATATAGCTATATTAAGGGAATCGGAGAAGTTTGAGAAATTGCTGAAGAAGTATGAATAAGAAGAAGAAAGGAGTATTATGGAGACGGGTAAGTGGGACAGGTTCAGAGTGAAGGTTAAGGTAAATGCGGCTATTGGAGAGGGTGTATGATGCATGGATCATTCAGGCAAAGCCTGAGGGCTGGTTTTTGAGCATAAATATTAGTTCAGAGATATTGCAAAAATATATTTTCTAAGGTTGTTGGCCATAGCAGCAGTAGCAGTAATATCGTTCAATGGCTGTAATAAGGATTATGACACTAAGGATCCTGATGAAAAAGATGGGAAGATCACATTTTACACAACCAGTAGCAATTGTGGATCAATAGAAATAGAATTAAATGGAGAAAATGTTGGTCCGCTAACGAGTGTATATACAGGTTCATCAGCACCAGACTGCGGAGCCACCAACACCCTTACAATTGAACCAGACATAGGGGCCCATGATTATCATGCAGCAGATGATTGCAATCATATTTGGGAAGGCACTGTCATTATAAATAAAGGAGATTGCAAGGTTAACCTGTTAAGCCGATAATATTCCTGTACATTTTCTTCGATAATTGCATCTTTTTGTGATCAATTATTAAAATGATGTTTGGTTGCAAACATCATTATTATGAGTTAAATATTCCGGATAACCAAAATGAAGTCATCATAAAGTGTAACTTCTGAGGGAAAAATAATAAGCCTTTAATAAATTAAGTAAGGCAAAATTATTTTGAAGGAGGAGCCGTATGAAAGCTATTGCATCTAACGAATGAGGCTCTTTTAACGACATTTGTTTTTCTTGAATATAAAAGAATCAGGACTTTCAGAACGAATAAATCATTATTGAAATGATTACCATAGAAGCCTTTAGGGTTTTAAAGAAACTTACTATTCATAGAATTCATGTTGAGCCAAAAAAGGTGAAGGCCACCTATGAGGTTGAGAACCCATCAGGCGAAAAAGCTTCTTTTGAATTGATATACTCTTATGAGCACGCATATTTCAACAAGAATCATTCTGCCGATGTAAACCTGGCTTCCATGATGCTTGCCCAGGTAGCCCTGAATTACGGGTTATTTTTTAAAACAATTGAATTTGACGGTTTATATGACAAAACGGATCAGCAGTTTATCAAAGACATGATGGAAAACACTTCCCGTGAAATCCTGACAAATAAACTGCTCATTAAAAATGAGTTTTTAAAACCACCTTTTAATAGTCTGCAGCCGGAAAAAAGGGAACGATATACACAGGCTGATCTGCTCTTCACTAATACTCAATTCGGAGACCTTAAAATAACTCCTGAAAGCAGGGAAACCGACCCTGACAAATATGCGATACTCAGTAGTGGCGGAAAAGACAGCCTGTTAACATATGGCATAATTAAGGAAATCGGAGAGCCATATCCCATATTTATTAACGAAGCAGGAAGGCATTGGTTCACGGCCGTCAATTCATATCGTTATTACAAAGATACAGAACCAAACACCAAAAAATCCTGGTGCAACAGCGACCGTCTTTTCAACTGGATGCTAAAACATCTGACATTCATTAAGGAAAACTTCGCCAGCATAAGGGCCGATATTTATCCGGTACGACTATGGACTGTGGCAGTATTTCTGTTTGGGGTACTTCCAATTGCACGTCATAATGGCATCGCTAACATTTTAATTGGCGACGAATATGATACGACAGTAAAAGGGAACATAAAAGGCGTATCCCATTACAATGGTCTCTATGACCAGAGCAAATATTTCGACAATGCGATGACCCGGTATTATCTGGGTAAAGGTTGGAAAATGTACCAGTTTTCTTTACTTCGGAGCTTGTCGGAATTGCTTATAATGAAAGTCCTGATCAAACGCTATCCTGACCTGCAGAAACACCAGGTCTCATGCCATGCTGCACATGAGATGAATGGCAGGATGTATCCCTGCGGGAAATGTGAAAAATGCAGAAGGATAATTGGAATGATAATGGCGCTGGATGAAAATCCAGTAAAATGCGGCTATAGTAAAGACCAGATATCAAAAGGCCTTCGTGCTCTTGCAGAAAAACCGGTAAAGCAAATCGGTAGCGATGCATCACATTTGTATTATATATTGCTTGATAAAAAACTGATCGAAAAAAATGAGTTCACCTTAAAAGCAGCCAAAGAACATTCTGAAATATTGAAACTCAGGTTCGATCAGGAAAGGAGTAACCTCGAAGATATGCCTGAATATATTCGTAAACTTTTATTTGAAATTCTTAGCATATATTCGCTTGGTGCAGTGCGAAGAACAGACAACCACTGGAATGATATAGATATTAATGAAGATTTTTTAAATGAGACAAAATATAAATTTCATGAAAAACCGAACTGAATACCCCGAATACATGTGGGCAACATTAAAATGGCCCGAAATTGAAGAGAGATTGAAGAAAGTGGACACGGCCATACTCCCCTGCGGAGCAATTGAACAACATGGACCACATCTGCCACTGGATGTAGATTATTTTGATGCAAATTATCTGGCCCGCAAAGTAGCTGAAACCTGCCAGGATCCAAAGCCATTTGTGTTGCCACCCATTCCGTATGGGGTTTCATATCATCACAGCGATTTTAAAGGGACTTTATCCGTGACCAACAATGCCTTATCTGCTTTCATTTATGATATTGGAATAAGCCTTGCCCAAAACGGCATAAAAAAACTGGTATTGCTTAACGGACATGGCGACAATGTGCCCACCCTGACCTATGCTGCCCAAATGATCAACCGCGACTCAAGAATATTTGTATGTGTGGAAACCGGTGAGACCAGCGATGTTGATCTGTACAACATGATTGATACACTTAACGATATCCACGCCGGCGAAATTGAAACAAGTACAACTCTGGCTTTGCGTCCTGAATTGGTTGATATGGAAAAAGCGGTAGATGATACCCTTGATCTTGACAACGAATATCTTGATTATACCTCTGAGCGTGGAGTAAGGTGGTATGTTCATACAGAACGCCTGACCCGTTCAGGTGTTATGGGAAATGCCACAAAGGCTACTGCTGAAAAAGGCCATAAAATGTGGGAGATCATGATCCGAAAAATGGCAGATTTCGTTGAAACGATTAAAAACACACCTTCGGATAAACTATACCAAAACAGATACTAGAATGAAAATAACGGCCTTAGAATACTTCAGGCTCGATATGCCCCTTGCAATGCCTTATACCATTGCCTACGAAACAGTGAGCAAGACATCAAATATTATACTCAAATTAAGCACTGATAAGGGAATAACAGGTTGGGGTTGCGCAGCGCCGGATATTGAAGTCACAGGAGAAACACCTGAAGATGTAATTAAAAATATTGAAACCGTCATCATTGAACTACTTAAAGATCAGTCTCCGTTTCAGATAGCGCGAATAACTCATCAGCTTAAGAAATTATGTCCAAACGCATCCGCTACTCTGGCTATGGTAGATATAGCCTTGTATGACCTTCTGGGCCGCAAAGCAAAATTGCCTTTATACCAGCTACTTGGTGGCTTCAGGAATGAAATCCCGACCAGCATAACCATCGGGATTTTGCCAGTTGAGGATACCATCGGACAAGCCAGGTATTACCTGAAGAAAGGTTTTTCAATTCTTAAGCTCAAAGGGGGCCGTAACCTGCCTGAGGACATTGAAAAGATCCTGAAACTGCGCGAAAAACTGGGTACAGACTTTTCGCTCAGATACGATGCAAACCAAGGATATACAACTGAAGAATCGATTGAATTCATCCATAAAACACGGAGTGCAAATATCGAAATCCTTGAGCAGCCTACCAGTCGGAAGAAGGAAGAGAGGCTCGGGCAGGTAACCCGGGAAATTGATGTTCCGGTTATGGCAGATGAAAGCATCAAAACATTGAAAGACGCATTCAGGCTGGCAAGCAATGACCTGATTGACATGGTTAACATCAAGATCATGAAAGTAGGTGGAATTCTTGAATCGCAGCATATCAACTCTGTAGCGAAAGCAGCAAACATGGAGGTAATGGTTGGCTGTATTGATGAATGTGCACTGGGTATTTCGGCCGGACTCCATTTTGCACTCAGCCGTCCAAATATAGAATATGCCGATTTGGATGGCCACCTGGATTTGCTGGAAGATCCTTTTATCGATTTGTTCCGGTTGAAAAATGGAATACTCTATCCGTCAAATTACCCAGGATTAGGAAAAGTTGATCTGTAACTATCAATAAATCAGGCTATATTTAACAAAATGAGAATAAATTTGCCTGGAGAGCAACTGTTCTGTTATTATCCTGATGGAACAATAAGGATCCGGGGAGTGAAAAATGCAAAAGATAATGATGTTGCTAAAATGAGATACAATCATCCCTTTTATAAGGTGAACCAGAAACAAACCGCACAAGGCTATAATATGGTCAATCTGGGTGGCCTCTGATATCCCCTGGTCCCCTATTACTTGTACTTTACAATAATAAACCTGGGATGGTAAATGGTGGCATCTTTCTGTATGTCTTCCCAGAAATTTATCGTAATGGTATTATAACTCACCAAAAGTTCACCAGGTTTTGATAAATGATAATGTCCTTTTGCATTATAAGGCAATAGCCCTTTCTCTGCATATTCAGGACAGGTGTACACCTCATGCACCTCTCCGAATGGTCCAACCGGGCTCTCCCCCATCTGAATACCGATTTTATCCGATATTCCCATTATGGTATAGGTTAACAAATACCTGCCGTCACCCGTTGGAGTTACACTGAGTTCATTGGACACATGGTCTGCCAGGCCTGCCACACTTTCTTTTTCTTTCACCCATCCTGCTCCGTTCCAAAAGGTCCATTTATTGAAGTTTTCAATATCTTCGGGAAGCGTTCTTGCCGCAACCAGGGATTTTTTTCCCTCTTTAACTCCATAAATGTAAACATAGCCATCGGGATCGGGGGCATTGGCCTTTTCCGTATTGACAAATACCCCGCTTCCAAAGTATACCCTTCCACTATCTTCCGGATGAATAAAACCCAACCCTGTAGCGAACTGTTCATAATTTTTAATCCCTTCAGGTGTTGGATCTTTGATCTTCAGTAATGCAATTTCAGTCTGTTCAAAATCAAACACATCCGGGCCCGTTTTATGTACATGATAGGCGAAAAGATACAATGCATTGTCTTTTTCATGATTAATAAACCCATCGCCCATCCAAAAATATTCACCTTCCTGTGACGCTTCATTATCCGGGACGAAGTACGATGCCGGCTTGCCGTTTTCATCCGTATTGAATGTAAAGGAAATTTTATCGGGATCGGGGACATTGCCTGTCATCCAGGCGGTGGTATTGTTCACCATCACGTTTCCCGGCTCGGGCACACCATCCACCACCTGCCCTATATAGGTGTCACTAAAAATAAAAAGGGTTTTCTTCCCTTCCACCTGTTGCTCTTCCCTCCCATCCAGTGGAATCGAAAATATGCCGTCTGCAGCAAACCAGCCTGAGGTTCTCTCCATCAGGGCGGTCCATTCCGGCGCCGGCTCACTGGTAAACGTCAGCGGTTTTAAAGGTACATTTGAAGAGGAGCTATTATCCTTTTCAGGTGCCTGATTACAGCTGGTTATGGAAAGTGCAATTGACAAAATAATGCAAATCTGGTTTTTCATATTTATTGTTTTAGGTTTCATAATGAGTTGGTTCCTCCTCACCTTCCCGTATCAAAGTTAAGAACCAATTTGACATCTGACAATTAATGAGCAGCATCTGTAATGCCGGGTAGATTAGCATTCAGGCGAACAATTTGAAAATCAAATACTCGTTTTAAAATCGATAAAAAATGAAATTACTTAAAATTACGCATGAAACGAGCAAGATTTTTATTAATCTTAAAATCGTAAAAGTGCACGATTTAAAAATCACGCGAGAGCGAAGGGATTGCATTCGTTCTCAAAACTTAAACGAATGAAATGAAAAAATCGATTAATATTTATCTTGCATGCCTGAATGCTTTTCTAATGCCATTAAGTGCTCAATACAATCCTGCTGAAGATACCATAAGCTATCAAGAGGATTGCCGTGGGCAATATCATTTCAGCCCTAAATCGGAATGGATGAATGATATCAACGGCCTGGTATACCAGGGAGGTAAATATCATATGATATACCAGTGGGGCAAGGCTATCCGTCATGGAGGATATGCAACCAGTAAGGATTTGATCCATTGGAAAGACGAAGGGGTAGCCCTGATTCCCAATAAATCATTTTTACCCCGTGAGGCTATACGAAATGTTTCAGGTGAACAGGTTTATTCAGGAAGCGCGGTCGTTGTTTCCGGTAAAACAGCCAGTAATATTACTGGTTCCAACAAAGAAGCAATAATTGCGATTTATACAGGAACAGGAGTTGGTACCTGTTTAGCATGGAGTAATGATACCGGAAGGACCTGGCATGATTATAAAAATAACCCTGTAGCCAACGTAACCAATGAAGCCTATCCACGTGATCCATGTGTTTTCCGGCATAATGAATCCTCAAGATGGATTATGGCATTATATGAAAACGGCACAACTTTTTATGGGTCAGGCGACTTAATAAACTGGGAATTATTAAGCAATATTAATTTTGGCTTTGAATGTCCTGATATTTACCAATTGCCGCTTGACGGGGATGAAGATAATTACAAGTGGATATTACAAGATGCAAATGGGACTTACCTGGTTGGCGGTTTCGATGGCAGAAGATTTTTAATGGATGAGGGACAGGATACATTTATAGTGGACCTGGGCCCTGATTTTTATGCCGCGCAAACTTTTCCAAAGAATAATCTTCCTGAAGGGGATAAAAGAATTATACAAATAGCCTGGATGGATCATTGGAATGGAGGCGTCGGGGAGACTGTATGGGAACGAAATGCCACATTCCCCGTGTCGTTAGGTTTAGTAACCCATAACGGACAGAAAAGATTAACAAGAAATCCTATTGCCGAAATCTCTTCACTATATGATCGTGCGGAGACATGGAGTGGCCAGATTCTTATGCCGGGAGCAAATCCATTATCGGATATAAAGTCAAAGACCTTTGAACTTATTGCAGAATTTGACCTTACCGGAACAAAAGCAACCCAATTCGGCTTTATTGTTGCCAATAAAATTATATCATACAACGTAAAAAATAATACTTTGCTGACTAAAAGCCTATTGCCGGATGCATTCAATCGAATCCGGTTAAGAATGCTTGTTGATTGGGCACAACTTGAAGTATTCGCTGATATGGGCATTTTTTCTTATACCGAGCAGTTTGCATTCACACCGGCCAGAAGCGATATAGAATTATTTACAGATGGTGAGATTAAACTCATATCAATGGAATTCCATGAACTCAAAAGCATATGGTAAATTCGTTAAATTAACGGTTCATGCAATAGTAAATAAATTAAATTTATAACTATAAATTCCAAAGATCATCCACTCACAGTTATAACTGATAATATGCAGGAAAAGCTGGAATAATTAATTTAAGTTGCCAGGTGTCTGAATAACAGTCATATATGAATCAGTAAATTCCCTGAGAGGAGAAGTTATATCAGTCTTGCCAGATGTCAGGCCTGCCTTCCAGGGCATAGGGGCAGCTGCAAAGGTTGATTTTCTGCTTATCTTAAAGAAGGTGTAATAACTAAAACAATAAAAAATGAAAAAATTAATCATCCCTTTCATTGTTGTGCTCATCCTGGCATCGTGTCAGGGTAAAGAGCCCCTGCCCGGATCTCAGGAGGGCCAGATTGTTATTGGAAAAATTGACAGCTTACACTCCGCCATTCTTGATGAAACAAGGACTATCTGGGTGCATGTCCCCGGAGAGGACGACCTGTCCAATAATTCACAGATAAAGTATCCTGTGATGTATTTGCTTGATGGACCGGATCATTTTTATACTGTTAACGGTATGATACGACAAATGAATAACAATATGTTGTGCCCGGAAATGATAGTGGTTGGCATTTCGAATACCGACCGGACCAGGGATATGACACCAACCCATGCGGATATTGCTTTTGGTGACAGTTCCATAGCAAGGAATTCCGGCGGGGGAGATAATTTTCTTGATTTCATTGAGCAGGAATTGATCCCCTACATTGATACTAAATATCCTGCTACAAACTATAGAACCTATGTGGGACATTCCTATGGCGGAATTGCAGTATTGCATGCCTTGTTTGAGCGTCCCCAATTATTCAAAAATTACATTGCCATCGATCCCAGTTTGTGGTGGGACGACCAGGTGCTTCTGCCAATAGCTGATTCTGTCTTCAGTAATAACAATTATGAAGGACGGTCCTTGTTCGTTGCTATGGCCAACACGATGGAAGAGGGCTCAGATATTAAAGAAATTGAAAAGGACACCAGCGAAGGGAGCATACATATCAGATCGATCCTGCAATTTATTAAATCCACAGAGGAGAAAACAGATAATGGATTACAATTTGACTGGAAGTACTATGATGATGATGACCATGGAAGCGTCACCCAGATTGCCGAATATGATGCCCTGAGGTTTCTGTTCCCCTGGTACAGGCTAAGGGGCCTGGAAAAGTTCTGGAATCCTGACTCGAAAGGGACAACCGAAGAATTAATGCTCCTGCTTACTTCTCACTTTGAGAACGTCTCGGATCATTTTGGATACCCGGTCCTGCCCCCGGAAAAAATGATTAATGACCTTGGTTATTCCTTCATGAACCATCATCCTGATCACTCCTACGCATTGTTCAACCTGAATATTACAAACTATCCTGACAGCCCGAATGTTTATGACTCGATGGGTGATTATTATATGTCGGTAACAGACACAGCAAATGCCATTAAGAGTTATTCAAAAGCGGTCGAATTAGGAGACTTAAGCTATTCAAAAGACAAGCTGGAGAAATTGCAAAAATGAAGAAATTTATCTATATCCTGTTAATCATTTCATTATTACATGCATTTAATCTATAGCAAAAGGGACGAAGCACTCAAACAGTTGATCAAAACGAACTGGATCATTTTACTTCTCATGGTTCTGATTGCCTGTCAATCCCGGGAAAAGCATGAATTGAATGGAGAAGTATTGGCATCAAGGGGCCTCAAATTTAAAACAGCATTCAGCCAGGGTTTGCCTGATCTTGAAGCACAGATCAAAGCCGATTCAACAAATCTTTACGCATTACTGGGATTGGCCGAAAAGAATATCCTGCTGTACATTTTTGGGTATTCCTCCCGCGAGGAAACCCTGCCGGAAGCTCGTGATGCTTATCAGATGGCACAAAAACTATATCCAATGAATCCCGGGGTACTAAAACTTACGGGTGTTTTCAATTTGCTTGACTGGAAGTGGAATGAGGTTGAACCAGCTTTCCGGAAAGCCATCCATGCAGATCCTCTAAACTTGAATGCACGTCACTGGTACGCACTATACCTGGCAGCCATGGGACGATTTGATGAAGCTATGGCCCAGCACGATACAATTTCAACCATGGATCTCAATGGAGATTACCTGGTAGGTCGGGGATCCCTTTTATATTTTGAACGCCGGAACGAAGAGCTGGTACAACTTATGAAAAAAACGATTGCTAAGGATACTGCAGCTCCCTGGCCATATGACTGGCTGGGAATGGCATATTGTGAATTGAAGGATTTCGACAATTCACTTGAAACCTATTTTAAGGCATTTGAAATGTCAGACGGAACGGTGGAAGTTGGCGGAGGGCTGGGACATGCACTCGGGCTGGCAGGGGAATACGATATCGCGAAACAAATGGCAGATTACTATACTCTTGCGGCTGAGGAAAACTATCTGCCACCTGTTCAGCGTGCCTTTATTCATATTGGGATAGGTGAGCATGATGAGGCGATAGAGTTGCTTAACCAGGCGTATGATGAGAATTCCTGGTTCCTTGTTTTTATCCGGGTCGAGCCGTGGTACGATCCGATCAGGGGCGATGAAAGATTCAATGAAATAATGAAACGAATGAAATTTCCAGAATAAGAGAAATATCACATCCCTGAAAAGAAATAAAAGGATGAATCAATAGTGTAAAATATTTATCTGAAAGGTTTGAATCCCATCACATGCAATGATCAGGTCGATTAAAGTTGAAATCTTTTTTTCGTTAATCATATCGGGCTTAACAGAGGTATAATTATCAATTAGTTATAGATACTGATCCCGAGTACTCCCCCCCGAGTGCTCGGGGGGGCACGGCAGGACAGAATGATATCATTGCACCTTTTGATACAACCTCATTAAATTTACTTCAGGAACTTCTCCCTGCTTTGCAGGTTCAGCAGACCTAGTAACAGGAATACAATACTTGAAGCAACCAGGATGATACGGTTTTGCCGGATGGTTTCAATCCAGACAACCTCATTTATATCATCGGGCGTACGAAAGGGATTCAGGAAGATATTCCATTTTGAGTCGTAGAGCTCATCGGAGAGAATTAAAAATACCAGCCCGAGTATCACCATAATTACAGCTGTGGCATTTCCGCTCTTGACAATTGTAGATACACAAAATCCCAAAGTAGAAGCGAAAACCACCAGGATCATTAATTGAGAGACCATTTTCACTATCGGGATGCTAACCAGGGCATAATGAGCAATAAAGGCTAACGGGAATAACAGTACGTAGACAATTATCAGAACCATTAGTATGCGAACCAGCCAGACTTTGTACCGATAATCCGGAATACCGAAAATAATCTCAAGTGTTCTCTGGTCGGCATCGTTCTGGATACCGAAAGCCGAAGGATAAAAAACAAGCAGAATGGCTGGAAATATCAATAAGCCATATACATCATTTATCCCAATATAGCTTTCATCGAGTGCTTCAATTATACCCAGCAAAAGAAAGAAAAGAAAGGAAGCAAGTACAAAGTAGACAAACTTCCCGCCAAACACAATTCTCATGTTATACCTTGCCAGGCTAATAAGGTTACGCTGTATGTTTATATACTTTTTCATAACACGGTTCAGGCCATTTTTTTACTTGATTGCAGCAACCACAGGTAAGCATCTTCCAGCATTGGAAGCTCCTCTTCGGCACCTTCAAATGGTTTGTCTGCTGATATACATCTGACCCTTATCTTTTCATTGTCCCTCATATGGTGCATAACAAGAAGGTTTTTAGTCCTTTGTTCAAATTCGGCAGCCGATAATATTGCTTTCCAGACTTTGCCTTTTGCTAATTCGGTCATCTCTCCGGGCGTGCCGGAAAACAGGACCTCACCATTATTAATGACAGCCATGACATTGCAGGAGCTGGAGATATCTTCAATAATGTGTGTGGAGAAGATGACTATGCGGCTGCGGCTTAATTCAACCAGAAGGTTCCTGAAGCGTATACGCTCCCTTGGATCCAGGCCGGCAGTAGGTTCGTCTACCACCAGTATCCTGGGAAGGTGAAGCAGTACCTGTGCAATTCCAATACGTTGCTTCATGCCTCCTGAATATGAACCAATCTTTCTGTTCCTGCTGTCCCACATATGAACGGAATTCAGGACTTCCTCTATTCGCTTTTTACGCAAGTCTGCATCTGTAATTCCTTTAAGCATTGCCTGGTAATCGAGATATTCGGCTGCAGTCATGTTCTCATACATTCCAAATTCCTGGGGAAGATACCCAATCAATCCTTGCAATTCCTCCCGCTTTTCCTGAGTATCGATCCCATTGATCCATATCTTTCCGTAGCTCTGTTCCAGTATGCCGCATATGATACGCATCATCGTGGATTTTCCCGCTCCATTGGGTCCGAGAAGCCCGAACATGCCGGTTCCTATATTTATGGATACTCCTTTGAGAGCCTTGAACTTTTCTTTCCGGGTTCCAATACCAGGTATGATCTTAACCAGCCAGATAAACCAACGGAACACTTTTTTAACCTTGCCTGTGTCAAGTCCCTCATGACGAATCTTTTTTGCGACATAACCCATGGCAAGTATAAGATACCATATAGCACCAGTGACTATGGTTAGTGCCAGGTTTTCCCATTCAAGCTGAAACAAAACCAGAACCACCAGTGGACCTATATACCTGACAAACTCAAATAACCATTCCAGCCACTTTTGCTTAATATCTTTTCGAAAGCCTCTGATCATTGACAGAATGAAATACCAGGATGCAATTGAGGCGACCAGTTTCCAGAAGCCGCTGACCAGGTAGAACCATGAGAAATAGATCAGGAATATCAATAAGGGCAACTGCCAGATCAGGGCTTCAAAATTTTGCCGTGAATCCTTCCGTTTCTCTCCTGCCTTATGTGCCATTCTTTGTCCTGTTCGATAGTCACGTACTATTTTACTGTCTCTCCCATAGATTTTTACAAGGTTATCAATTTTGATATGCAGTTCGTCCTCTTTTGAAATGATCTCGAGTTTTGCCTTTCTCAGGCTGCTTGTCACAAACCAGATTACGGCAGGTATGCCAGCTATTACAAGTATCCCGCCAGCCATTTGCCACATAAATTTATCGATAAACAATACCACAAAAACAAATCCTGTTATTTCCAAAACCAGCAATGTAATTCTAAGTGGCAGGCCCAAATCCCTGATCCATTTAAGTGATTGTTCCAATCCGTTATAGAGCATGGGGATGAACACCAGGGTAAGCAAGGTACTTACAGCCAATCCACCGATAACGGTAACGGCAAACGGTGGACCGATTGCCTTGACATATTCAGCCTTTCCCATGGCCAGGGGCAGCATGGCCACACATGTAGTCACTGCAGTTATTAATATGGGCCTTACCCTTGACAGGCCACCCACCAATAAAGCTCTTGTCCTCCGGAATCCGCTCTTACGCAGGATATTCACAAAATCGATCAGTATAATTCCGTTGTTAACCACAATTCCCAGCAGGATCAGGAAACCCATCAGCGTGTTGGCATTAAAGAGGGAATTCCCGGTAACGGTAAGGAAAAAGAAAGAACCAATTGCTGCCAGGGGTATAGAGAATAACAGTACAAACGGTGTAACAAATGATTCAAAAACAATAGCCAGGATCATATAAATCAGCAGCAGGGCAATAAGGAAAAGGTTCCTGAATTCATCCAGTGGGGAATCCTCCTGGATGAGTTCTACCGCCACGCCGGGTGGTATGCCTGCGTTTTCAATAATATTTTCAATTTCTTCCCTGGCATAATCCAGCAGATCCTTTGAATCATAAACATCATCGTTATACTGGTACCGCAGTTCTATCATTTTCTCCTGATTTACCCTTGAGATATCGCGCATTCCACTTGCATAGAATATATCAGTAAAACTTTCAAGCTCGTAATGACTTTCATCACCGGCATCAGGAATCTCAAGTAATCTCAAATCATCCATTGATTTATCTTCACTCGCATCCTCCAGTAAGCTTTCGTCGTATTTAATCATGATATCATATTCATCGGTGCCCTGAACGAAAGTCACACCTGAGCTCACTTCACTCTGAAAGGTATTCAGTTCACCCATCACCTGGCCGAGGGTAATATCATAATCGGTCATTAACAGCGTATTAAAATCAAGATGTACCTCCGGTTGGTTTTCCCGTATGGAAAGATTCACCCTGCTGATATTGTCCAATTCCTCAATATTTGATTCCAGGGCTTGTGCTACTTCAACCATCAGGTCAAAATCCTGACCTTTCAATAACAGGTACTCTTCATCCTCTCCTATGCCCATCAGTTTCTCGAAACCAACCATTCCGCCTGCTCCTCCATCGCCAATCCTCCCGGAACCGCCACCAGTCTGAGGAGCTGACAGGCTTATGCTGGCAGAGGGATGATCCTTCACTCTTTCATTTACATCGGATTGGATATCACCAAATGTTCTTCTGTTGATATCCCTGTAATCATCATGCAGGATAAGCGTTACCAGGGCCTCCTCTTCCTCTATGGTTGATACGATATCTTTAATCTCCTCAATTTCTGCCATTTTGTTTTCTATACCTGCTACCACTTCATCGGTTTTCTCCAGTGTGCTCCCGGTGGGCATGGTGACATAAAGCTGAATTTGTTTTGTTTCAAGGTCGGATAACTGATTCACTGTAACCGACATACTGGCCAGGATGGTGACAAAGAATAGGACCAGTATAAGAATAATGGTAGGAGCTGGATTCCTGAGGGCCGTTTTGAGCAGGAAGAGATAAAACCTTACACCCCTGTTATCAAGAGAGACCTTTTGATAGACCACCTTGGTCCTCTTTCGACTGCGGGATATAATGACATGTACAATCATAGGAATAAGCAGCAGTGAGACAACAAGCGATACTGACAGGGTGGAAATAATTGAGACGCCGATGTGCTTGGCCATCAGCTTCAACAGGTAATTTGTGGAAAAGATAAAAGGTACGAATACGGCAATCGTGGTAAGGGTTGCAGCCAGTACCGACCGCCAGACCTCCCTGGTCCCCTTAAGTACCGCTTCAACCGGTTTATATCCCAGGGTGCGCAACCTGTAAATATTTTCAAGTACAACCACCGAGGTATCCAGCAGCATCCCGACAGCCAGTGCAATTCCCAGCAAGGTCAGGCTGTTGACTGAAATATCAAATCCAAAAAAGAAATTGAAGGCAGAATAAATTGACACGGGCATTGCCAGGGCCACTACCATCACCAGGCTGATGTTTCGCAGAAATACCCATAGGATAAAAATGGCTAACAATCCGCCTGTCAGGGCAAGCATTATGATCTGGTTAATATTATCCTCCATCAGATCGGCAGCATCATCCTGGACTAGGATCTCAATATCGGAGGTTTCGTATTTCTTATTGAGTCGTTTAATATCACCCTGGATCCGATGAGAAAGGTCAATGATATTTGCCTGAGCATCATTGATGACCATGAGGGATATTGCATCCAGACCATTTACGCGGCTGATTGTCTCTTCATCTTTCTCACCATAGTATACTTCTGCAACGTCTTTTAGCTGTACAGGATTACTTCCGCGGCCCACCACCAGGTCTTCAATCTGCCTGATATCCTGGTATTCCGCATCGAGGTAAACAAAGTACCTTTGACCTTCTTCTTTAATCAGGCCTCCAAACTGACGGATGTTCATATTATGTGACAACACTGACCTTACCCTTGTAGGTGTAATACGATATGCTTCACAGGCAGCTTTATTGAGAATAATATCAACCGCTTTCTGGCGGCCTCCATAAACATTAACGGCTGCCACCCCATCAACATTCTCCAGTTCAGAGGTAATATTCTGGTCGACAAAATTCCTGACCCTGTCGACTCCCCCTGATCCCCTCACCTGTAAAGTCATCAGGATATTGGTCATCTGCTCTGTATCCATCTTAATCACATTAAGATTGAATCCTTCAGGCAGATCACTGCTCAGAGCTGCTATGCGTTCATCCAGCTTAAGGTAGGCATATTTCAGGTCAGTATTATTCTGGTAAGAGACATAGATCATTCCTCTCCTTCGTCCGGCACTCGATTCTATCAATTCAATATTTTCAAGTCCGGCAATCGCACTTTCCACAGGAATAACTGCTTTCTGTTCCATGTATTCAGGAGTAACCTCAATCTGTGAGGTCACCTGTACAAATAACATAGGCAGCTCAGCATTGGGCAACATTTCCATTTTGAGCTGTTTGTAGGATATATAGCCAAGTAAAGTAGTGGCTATAAACAGCATGGAAATGAGGACCTTCCTGTGGATGATAAACTTCACTCGTTTAATAGTTTGTAACTATCTGAAAATTAAATAATTAAAAATTTGAGAACCCCGAATACTCGAAACAACCGCTTCGCTCCCGCATTATTATTTTTAATCATGCACTTTTGTGATTTCATTATTAATAAAAATCATGATCGTTTCATCAACTCAATTTTTCATTTTCGTTTTCTTCCAGTTCCTTCCGACTTACCGGTTTAAACCATTTTAATTGCAACTGTTCCAGCAGCATATAAATACAGGGGATAACTATAAGGGTTAGCAGAGTGGAAGTAGTTAGTCCTCCGATAACTGCCCAGGCCATGGGTGAACGTAAAGCAGAACTTTCCCCAAATCCAAATGTGAGTGGTAGAAGGGCAAGAATGGTTGTAAGCGTTGTCATTAGGATTGGCCTGATACGCCTTTGTCCTGCTGCCACAATAGCCTCTTTCAGCTTCATCCCTGCTTTCCGGAACTGGTTTATTGCATCAACAAGAATAATAGAATCATTCACGGCAATACCCACCAGCATAATAACACCAATTACTGCCATAATATTCAAGGCCTTACCCTGTATATAAAATACAGCGATTGCCCCCACCACGGCAAGAGGAACGGTAAGCAAAATAGTAAAAGGATGAACCAGGCTCTCGAATTGTGAGGCCAGTACCATATATACCAGGATCAATGACAGCAGGAGAGCAAATCCAAGGCTTTTCATAGACTCTTTTCTTATCGCTTCCTCTCCTGAGATATTAAACCTGTATTCGGGTGGAAAATCTACTAAATTAAGTCGGTTACTGATGGTGGTGGCCATTTTATCTAAAGGCAAATCCTTTTCCAGGTCGGCAGTAAATCTGATAATGCGATTCTGGTTATTGCGCAGTATTTCTTTAGGTGAATTACCAACACTTATACTTGCTATATCACGCAATAAAATTTCGCTGTTGTTCACTTCGATTGAAAGTGCTTCAAGTTCTTTGAGGCCAATATCCTCAAGCTTAACGGTAATATCTTTAAGTTCACCTTTGACATTCATCTGACCGGCACCAATACCTTGCAATTTCTCGCTAATCCTGCTTATCAGGGTATTTACATCAATGTTCATCATTCCCGCCCGGTACCTGTCAATCTTAATATCCACTTCCGGAGCGCCTCCTTCAATCGATGTGGAGATATTATGCAAACCGTCAATACCCATCATTTCCTTCATAACAGGAATAGTTAAGTTTTCAAGTACATCCAGATCATCACCAATTAATTCTACCACCACAGGAGCCTGTTCTGTTCCCAGGATAGAATTCAGGGCTGTTTCTTCCTGCCTGCAAACCATTTCGATATTCTGGTTCTGTGCATAATAATTTGTCAGTTCCTCAATAATGGATGTAGCTGAAATCTTACCCTTCCTGATCAGTTTCACCTTTATAGTTGCCATATTCTGATCGTCAAAAACATCTCCACCTCCTGAAGCGAGTCCTGATGTAGGGCCTATCTCACTATAGATAAGCTCAACCTCATTCCGGGCCAGTTCCCTGATCAGGTTTTCAATGCTCTCAACAGCTCCGTCGGTCCTTTCAAGCCTTGTACCTTCAGGCATCTTGATATCGACATAAAACTCACGTAAATCAGTTTTGGGCATAAATTCACTGCCCAGCTGATTAAGCATAAACCAGCCGGATCCTATTAACAGTAATGCCCCCAGAACAATCCATATTTTGAAGTCGAGGAGCCTGTTCAGGAGACGGCCATATCCTGTAAACTGGACCGATCTTTTTTCCTTTTTATTGAATGGGGTCTTTTTCCTGTAGACCCTTGTGTATAACATGGGAATGATCAGTATGGCCACTACCAGGGAACAAAGCAACGAGAAGGCTACTGTGAACGCCTGTTCCCGGAACAGTTCACCTGCAGCACCATGAATATATACAATGGGTATAAAGACCACGATGGTGGTAATTGTGGATGCGAATATGGCTCCACCAACCTGGGAGGTACCTTTAATAGCTGCTTCATGTGATGATTCACCGGCTTCATGGTTCCTGAATATATTCTCAAGCACAACAATAGCATTATCAACCAGCATACCGGCACCCAGGGCCAGCCCTCCAAGGGTCATGATATTCAGGGTCAGATCGGCAAAATACATCAGGGCAAACGTTGCGATGATTGAGATAGGGATAGCGGCACTGACGATTGCCGTAGGCCCTATCCGGCGAAGAAAAACAAGCAGGACAAAAACCGCCAGGATAATTCCAAACAAGGCACTATCCCTTACTTCCCGAATGGCCCTGGATACGAATTGTCCCTGGTCTTCCACGATGGTAAAAGTAAAACCTGGAAGGGCTTTCTGCATATCTTTCAATACCTTACGCAGTTCATCTACTGCCTTAACTGTGTTGTAGCGCATCTCTTTATAGATACTTAATCCGACACAGGCTTCGCCATTAAGCCTTACTGTATTTTCCAGGTCTTTCGGCTTCAATGTTATGGTTGCCAGGTCGCCCAGCAATACAGGTACCCTTTCACCACCGGCTTCCGGATCGGATGGCCCCATTTTTATAATTATATTTTCCAGGTCATGTATCTGTTCCAGTTCACTGAGTCCCCGCACTACATACCTTCTACCCATCTCCACGATGGAACCGCCTGACACATTCTGGTTAAAGTTCTGTATCCTGCCTGAAATGGTTGACAGGTCAACATTATAGGATTTTAAAAGGTAATCGCTGGTCTCTATCAGCACCTCCTGTTCCCCGGCTCCGTCAATTTCCACATCTGCTATTCCTTCAAGCCTGATCAGCTCGTTCCTGACATAATTTTCTGCTACTTTCCGGAGTTCATTCAGATCATCTGTTTCCGTATGTTGAAAAGCTACAAGCATCACCGGATCAGCATTAGGATCATGCTGGGTGATATTGATCTCGTCGAGGTCGCCATCCTGACTGAATGCCGATAGTGCTTTAGAAAGATCCAGGAAAGCTTCATCCATATCCTTTTCCCAACTGTATTCTACATCTATTTGTGCGATCCCAACCCGGGAGATAGAGGACACATTGGTAACTCCACTTTGCCTGATAGCCAATGCTTCCACATTCTTAACAAATTTTTCCTCCATTTCTTCAGGTGGCCGTTCCCCTGATTTTAGCTCAATAAAAAGGCGCGGATTGTTGAGGTCAG
Organism: uncultured Bacteroides sp.; assembly: GCA_964477295.1. Lineage (GTDB taxonomy): Bacteria > Bacteroidota > Bacteroidia > Bacteroidales > SM23-62 > CAYZEZ01. The sequence goes on from CAYZEZ010000035.1 coordinate 21,338, forward strand.
GAAAGAGATCTATCCCGAGTTTCCCAAAAGAAATATATCCAAGCAGCAGGGTGGCGAGGATGATCATGCTCACCGATACAGGATAGTCAACCGAAAATTTTGTAATAGTTTTAAACATGGTTCCAAAAGATTGTTTCTCTATTAATCTAAGTTGCCAGGTACTTATCAGTGAGTTGTGAGTTGTGAGTCGTGAGTCAGGTGATCAGGATGGTGTGGGAATTGGATGTGTCTTCCACTTCGTAATTGATAATTCGTAATTCGATATTCTGAGTTCATCTAAGGACCTTTACCCTGGAATTATTTCGCAGCGTTTCGAATCCTTTGCTTACAACACTTTCACCAGGTTCCAGCCCGGATAAAACTTCAACCATGTCAGCACTTTCAAGTCCTGTTGTAATCATCCTCTCGTTGGCAACTCCCCTCTCGACAACGAATACGGTACGTACCCTGTTGCGGGTGACGATTATATCCTTGGGGATAACAATGGTATTTTCCGAACTGTTAATGACCAGGTCGGCTTTAACAAACATTCCCGGCAGGATCACTTTTTCCGTATTGTCTACACTGACAAAACATATAAAAGTCCTGGCCTCGGGATCTATGGCCGGCGATATCTGGGTTATTTTCCCAATCAGTGTATCCAGTGGACTGGTATAGCTGGTGATATATACTTTAAATCCTTTGGCCACATGGGTGTAATACTTCTCAGGAAGATTGGTTTCAAGGTACAGGCGGCTGTAATCTACTATCTTGACCAGCAAGGTATTGGCATTAACCTTTGTACCATCTGTAAACTTTGGCAGCTCGGTGATTACTCCTGAGAAAAGAGCCCTGACAGACATTTTTTCCAGGTTGATCCGGCCGCTTTCAATTTCATAATCGGAATTTATGTATGCTATCTCGGCAT
>CAYZEZ010000036.1:0-22117 GCA_964477295.1 uncultured Bacteroides sp.
GAGGAAAAACATTCAGGAAGCTGCGAGGGATGCACGGCGACCATCATGGATTATGGATCGATCCGGATAACAGCCATTACCTGTTCAACGCCAATGATGGCGGAGTTTGTGTATCCTATGATAAGGGTGAAAAATGGCGGACATTTGCAAACAACCTTCCTGTAGTACAATTCTTTAACATTTCATGCAGCCTGGAATCTCCTTTCAGGGTTTATGGATCGGTACAGGATCATGGAAGTTTCCGTGGCACGGTGGATCTCAGTCGCGGGCGCAACAACATCCGGCCCGTTGAATTTGAAAGGGCCCCCGGAGGGGAGGGAAGCAGCCATGCCATCCATCCCGATCATCCCGAAATAGTCTTCTCGGCAGGTTTTTATGGCAGCCTGCAAAAAACCATCATGGGAGACAGGTGGTGGGAAGATTCTGAAGGAATACTTCCACGGACTTTCGAAGATGAACCAATTCTGCGTGGACAATGGGTTGCACCTTTCATTCTATCCCCGCATAATCCTGACATTATTTACCATGGAATGCAGTATGTGCTTAAATCAACCGATGGAGGATATACATTTGAAAGGATCAGCCCGGACCTTACCTGGAATGATCCTGAAAAAATGGGTGATATATCATATCAGACCTTGACTTCTATTTCGGAATCTCCTTTAAAATATGGTGTGATCTATGCCGGTACCGACGATGGAAGGATACACAGGACAAAGGATGGAGGAAAATCGTGGAAGGAGATTTCTGCCGGACTGGCTAAAAACAGGTGGATATCCCGAGTTGAAGCCTCTCGATTTGATATGGGTACGGTTTACCTTTCTCAAAACGGCAAGCGCGACGATGATTTCACCCCCTATATATGGAAATCGGACAATTATGGTGATTCCTGGACCGATATCGCCTCTGATATACCCATCGGACCGGTAAATGTGGTCAGGGAGGACCCCTCGGATCCAAAAATCATTTACGCCGGAACAGATATCGGGGTTTATGTTAGTAAAGATGGTGGTAAATCGTGGAACGTTCTCGGCGATCTGCCATCGGTTTACGTTCATGACCTTAAGATTCAGCCGGTTGATAATGTCATTGTTATTGCCACCCATGGCAGGGGAGTCTGGGTACTCGATGCGAATCCGGTTAACCGCGAAGAGGAGGAGTGATCTATGATCTGTGAATAACGATTAACGATATACGATTTTCGAAGTGGAGAAACTCAAATATCAAGAGCATTAATCAATATTCTCAGATTCTCCTTACTTTAGAAATCAAAAATCGTTAATCAAAAAGCAAAGATTACTTAATTCTGCAATCTAATTTGGATAAATCTTCAAGATTTTTCGTTTGCCAAAATGTCAGCATTATGAAGCAATTAATACTTTCTCACATTCTTTAACATTTTTTAACCTCGCTGATACTCTATTCTTTAATGCCATCTCGTTATAGTTATTAAATTTGCACTCCGGTGGCACAAAAATTGAAAATGCAACAATAACGGATAAAAATTTCAAAATATCATGACTGATTCAAGCAACATCAAAGAATTAAATGAAAAGATCGAGAAGGAAAGCGCATTTGTAGAAATGATCACTATGGAAGTAAACAAAGTGATTGTTGGCCAGAAACACCTTGTTGAAAGCTTAATTACCGGACTACTTACGGATGGGCATATTTTGCTTGAAGGTGTACCTGGATTGGCCAAAACACTGGCAGTGAATACATTGGCTAATACAATTGATGCTAACTTCAGCAGGATACAGTTTACCCCTGACCTGCTGCCGGCCGACCTTATAGGTACCATGATCTACAGCCAGAAAAAAGAGGATTTCCTGGTAAAAAAAGGTCCTATTTTTGCCCATTTTATTTTGGCCGATGAGATCAACAGGTCTCCTGCAAAAGTCCAGAGTGCATTACTGGAAGCCATGCAGGAAAAGCAGGTAACTATTGGAAGTGAAACATATCAGCTGGAAAAGCCCTTCATGGTTCTGGCTACACAGAACCCGATAGAACAGGAAGGAACCTATCCCTTGCCGGAAGCCCAGGTCGACCGTTTCATGCTGAAAGTGGTGATCGATTATCCAAGTATGGACGAAGAGAAACTGATTGTAAGGGAGAACCTGGCCCAGGTATTTCCACAGGCCAATAAGGTGATCAAACCGGCTGATATATTAAAAGCCAGATCGATTGTTAAAGAAGTATACCTGGATGAGAAAATCGAGAAATACATACTCGACATTGTTTTCTCAACACGTTATCCCGACCAGTTTGGTCTTGAGAAATATACCAATATGATTCAATACGGCGGATCACCCAGGGCAAGCATTTACCTGGCTCATGGTGCTAAGGCATATGCATTTATAAGGCGAAGGGGCTATGTGATCCCTGAAGATGTCCGGGCAATTTGTCACGATGTTTTAAGGCACAGGATAGGCCTGACCTATGAAGCTGAAGCTGAGAGTATCACGACGGATGATATCATAACGGATATTCTCAATACGGTAGAAGTACCATAGTTACCTTATCTTCACACGTCACACGTCACACGTCACACGTCACACGTCACACGTCACACGTCACTTCTTAATTATATGCGGATAATAATTTTCATATTGTTTTTTGCCTTTTCTTGCCTGGTTTGCCGGGCACAGATCTTTATTGGCAAAGACAAGGATGCAGTTAAACAGCTCATGAAGGAGAAAAGAGAATTTGCATTTGACGAGTCCTCTGTAAACACAGTATACAATACCATGAAGTTTGTGGATAGCAACGGTAGCAGAACCTTCCTTTTCCTGTTTGATGACAATGATATCTGTACATTATCCAAACTGATGTGCGACTATTCTTTCCTGGATAAAACCACCAAGCAACTTGATGAGGATTATACTGCTGGAGAAAATGGCCAGTGGATTTATACTGAAGATGGAATAAATTACATTATTACCCTGAAGAAAGGAGACTGGTTTTTCTCGGTTTCAACAAAAAAAGCAGAATAAGAGATTTTCACACCCAAGATGGAAGCAACCGAACTATTAAAGAAAGTCAGAAAAATTGAGATCAAAACCCGAGGTCTGTCAAAAAATATATTTGCAGGAGAATACCATAGTGCATTTAAAGGAAGGGGTATGGCCTTCAGTGAAGTTCGTGAATACCAGTATGGAGATGATATCAGGAATGTGGACTGGAACGTGACCGCACGCTTTAACCATCCCTACATTAAAATCTACGAGGAGGAGAGGGAGCTGACTGTAATGCTGCTGGTAGATGTGAGCGGATCACGAAATTTTGGTACCGTTTCGCAGTTAAAGAAAAATATGATCACTGAAATCTCTGCTGTGCTCTCTTTTTCAGCTATTCAGAATAATGATAAGATAGGTGTGATCTTTTTCAGTGACCTCATTGAGAAATTTATACCCCCAAAGAAGGGGCGGCAACATATATTGCACATCATCAGGGAGTTAATAAATTTTCAACCCATCAGCAATAAAACGGATATCTCAAATGCATTAAGATATTTCACCAATGCTATAAAGAAAAAGAGTACTTCATTCATCATTTCTGACTTCATGGATGAGGGATATGAAGATGCCTTGAAGATTTGCAGTAAAAAGCACGATGTGATCGCATTGAATATATATGATATCAGGGAAACAGAATTACCTCCGGTAGGATTACTGCGGGTAACTGATGCAGAAACAGGTAAACAGATTTGGGTGGATTCCAACAGCAGAAAAATCCGAAATCAGTATGCCTCATGGTGGAGAAATGAACAGGACCGGCTAAATGATATGTTATTAAGAAGCGGTATAGACTGGGTAAGCATCCGTACCGATGAAGATTACGTTAAACCGCTGATGAATCTGTTTAAAAAGAGATAATATACTGGAGGATTGAAATAACAGGATGAGAGTTGTCAGGAGCATCATATTACTAATTTTGATTGCAGTGCCGGCAGGGCTGAAAGGTCAATATGTTGAGATTAAAGCCGAGCTCGATACAAACTATGTCACCATAGGTGATCAGTTCCACATGAATCTATCCGTGAGCCAACCTGCTGAAATTTTTGTTCATTTTCCATTATTTGCCGATACATTAATCAAAGAAATTGAGATCCTGTCAGCTTCACCCATCGATACATCCGTTCAGGAGGATGGCCAGCTAATTCTTAATCAGGACCTGTTGCTGACCTGTTTTGATTCGGGATTGTATGAGATACCACCTTTAACATTCGGACTCGAATCGGCTACCTGGTCTGACAGCCTGACAACTAATCCACAGTACCTTGCCGTATTAACGGTTCCGATAGATACTGCTATCAGGGATATCAAACAGCCTATAAATGTTCCTGTAGGATTTATCGAGATATTTCCATGGATTTTAGTCGGACTTGGCGTACTTATTATTATTGCTGGAATAGTATACTATATCCGGCAGCGAAAACTGAATAAGCCGGTATTTAAAATAGTAAAACCTGAGGAGCCTGCCCATATTGTAGCTCTCAGGGAGCTGGATAAATTGAAAGAGGAGAAGTTGTGGCAGAAAAGTGAGTTTAAACAATATTATACAAGGTTGACAGAGATCATAAGGATATACCTTGAAAAAAGGTACCTGATACCTGCCATGGAAGAAACCAGCTTTGAGATATTGGAGGACTGGAAGCAACATAAAGGAGCCATTCCTGAGCTGCATGATCATTTAAGGCAATTACTAAATTTGGCTGACCTGGTTAAATTTGCCAGGGAAAAACCATTACCATCAGACAATGAGGTTAATCTCGACAATGCATATGAATTTATACGGCAGACTAAACCTGCTATAAATCTTGGAGCTAACGGAACTACCGGGGAAGAAACTGAAAAAGATAAAATGATTGAAGAAAGTGAGTAGTATAACGTTTGAACATATCGAATATTTCTGGCTGTTGCTAATTTTCATACCCATGATAGGCTGGTATGTTTGGAAGGACAAGAGTGCTTTTGCACCTATTCAAATATCTTCCATAAAGGGATTCCATGGCAGGAGAAACTCAGTTAAGCCATATCTGAGACACCTGGTTTTTGCCTTCAGGCTTATTGTGCTGAGTTTGATCATTGCAGTACTGGCCCGGCCCCAATCAACTAACAAATGGCAGGATGTAACAACCGAAGGTATAGATATAGTCATTGCACTTGATATTTCTTCCAGTATGCTTGCTCAGGATCTCAAGCCAAACAGGCTCGAGGCATCCAAGGATGTTGCCATGGAGTTTATAGCTGGCCGGCCGACTGACCGCATGGGATTAGTAGTGTACAGCGGTGAAAGTTTTACTCAGTGTCCGCTAACGACAGATCATGCCGTGCTGGTGAACCTGTTCAAGGATATTGAGAGCGGAATGATAGAAGATGGAACAGCCATCGGGATGGGGCTGGCCAATGCAGTTAGCAGGCTGAAAGACAGCAAGGCAGTCAGTAAGGTAATCATCCTGCTGACAGACGGGGTAAACAACATGGGATCCATTGCCCCGTTAACTGCTGCAGAAATTGCTAAAACTTTTGGCGTGAGGGTATATACAATTGGTGTTGGGACACAGGGAATGGCACCTGTACCGGTACAAACACCATTTGGCACCCAGATCCGTCAAATGCCCGTAGAAATTGATGAAGGGAGCCTGCAGCAGATTGCCAGCATCACAGATGGAAAATACTTCAGAGCAACTAATAATCAGAAATTGATTGAGATCTACAAGGAGATCGATGAGATGGAAAGATCGAAAATCGATGTGAGAGAATATAGCAAACGGGAGGAGCAATACCTCATGTTTGGCATGGGTGCCGCTGTTTTTCTTTTACTGGAGGTTTTATTAAGATATATTGTATTAAGAAGAATACCATAGATTTGTTGCCGCCGGTTTCATCCGGCGGATTATGGATTGAAAAAGAATGGGCATTTACCCAATAATGATATATAAGACAGATGTTCAGATTCGGAAATAGCCAATATCTCTACTTTCTGATAGCCATACCGGTTTTACTGGTCTTGCTGTTCATCATGGCTCATGTCAGGAAAAAAGCAATCCGGCGGTTTGGTGAGGATGAGGTGATATCGGAACTCATGCCTGCAGCATCGGCCGGCAGACTGGTATTTAAGTATGTGTTGGTATTGTTGGCTTTGACGATGTTGATTATTGGTATAGCCAGACCCCAATTTGGATCAAAATTAAAAGAGATCAAAAGAGAGGGAGTTGAGATCATCATTGCACTCGATGTTTCAAACAGCATGATGGCCGAGGATATTCAGCCAAACAGGCTGGAAAGGGCCAAACAGGCCATTTCCAAACTGGTCGACAGAATGGTCAATGACCGGATAGGCCTGATCGTTTTTGCAGGGGATGCATATATCCAGGTACCCATAACGACAGATTATGTATCAACCAAACTGTTTCTGGCATCAGTTGCCACCGATATTGCACCCAAACAGGGGACGGCAATTGGTTCGGCTATTGAGTTGGGGACGAAATCATTCACACCTGATGCTGAGTCGAGTAAGGCCCTGATAGTTATAACGGATGGGGAGAACCATGAAGATGATGCCATCCAGGCTGCAAAGGCAGCAGTTGAGAAGGGGATTACTGTACATACTATTGGTATTGGTGATCCCGATGGGGCCCCTATACCAATATATACAGGCGCTGGTCAAAAAAACTTCAGGAAGGACCGTGATGGCAATATTGTCATCAGTAAACTTAATGAACGAATGTTACAACAAATTGCAGCAGCAGGTAATGGAGTATATGTAAGATCGAGCGATACACGGATCGGCCTGGATGCCATTTTTGACGAGATCAATAAAATGGACAAACAGGAGATAGATACACAGATATATTCAGATTATGATGAACGGTTTCAATATTTGTTTGGAATGGGATTTTTACTGTTATTGATCGATTTCCTGATATTCGACAGAAAGAACCGGTGGTTGAGCAAGATAAAACTATTTGACAGATGAGAGAAAATAAATTATTGTGCCTTGTTTTAGCCCTTTCGCTAATTTCTGCAGTATCAAAGGCACAGGGCGAAAGGAAATTTATTCGTCAGGGGAATAAAGAATACAACGAGGGTAAATTCAATGAATCAGAGATTCAGTACCGAAAGGCCCTCGACAAGGAAATAAATTCCTATGAAGGAAATTTTAACCTGGGGGATGCATTGTATAAGCAGGATAAATATGAAGATGCAGCCAGGAAGTTTTCCAGCATTACCGATCCCGAAATTAGCCCTGAGGAACTGAGCAGGATCTATCATAACATGGGGAATTCTCTTTTGAAGAATAATCAGATACAGGAAAGCATTGAGGCTTATAAACAGGCACTGAGGAATAATCCGAATGATCCTGATACAAAGCATAACCTTGCCTATGCGATGAATATGCTTCAGCAACAACAGCAACAACAGCAGCAAAACCAGGATAACCAGGATCAGAATAAGGACCAGCAGGATCAGGATAAACAGAATAGTGAACAAAATAAGGAACAACAGGAACAACAGGAACAACAGGAACAACAACAACAGAACCAGGAGCAGCAACAGGCTGAACAACAGGAACAAAAAGAGCAGCCAAAGGACCGGATATCGGAAGAGGATGCAAGAAGAATGCTCCAAGCCCTGCAGCAGGATGAACAAAAATTGCAGGAGAAACTAAAGAAACAGAAAGCAAAGGCTCAGCGAATAGCAGTCCTGAAGGACTGGTGAGAAGTGAGGGGTTAAGGATATAAGGGGTTAAGGATTCAAGGGGCCAAGAGAATGATGCGAAACTATATTAGCTATAATTGAAGAAGGTAATCTTTATATTGAATGTGATTTTTTTTGGCGTGCTGTCAATTTGCGGGCAGAATGTACAGTTTACTGCTGTGGCTCCCAGAGTAGTAAGGGTAGGAGAGCAGTTCAGGCTTACATATACAGTAAATGCCCGTCCCTCTTCATTCAATGCCCCTGATATAAAGGACTTTTATGTTTTGAGCGGACCTAACCAGTCCACCTCAAGCAGTTTCCAGATGATTAACGGCAAGACAAGTCAGAGCATAACTATATCGTATACGTACTATTTACAGGCTACTTCACCGGGAAAATTTACTATTGATCCTGCAACAGTTATTGTAGATAAAAAAGAATACACATCCAATTTATCTGAGATCGAAGTAGTTGGTGATCAGCAATCTGCGCCGGCGAAACAGGGCCAGCCATCACCATCGCAACAACAACAACAACAACCAGAACAGGAGGTACCCAATGAAGAGCTTTACGTGCAGGTCCTGACAAATAAAAAATCGGTTTATCAGGGAGAACACATTATTGCTACAATAAAACTCTATACAAGGGTTGGTATATCAGGATTTGGAAGCAGTGAAATGCCTGATTTTGCAGGATTCTGGACGCAGGATATTGAAACCCCAACACAAATCAACCTGGTCAGGGAAAATGTGAATGGAGTCATATATAATACCGGTGTAATAAGGAGGGTGATCCTGTTCCCCCAAAGGAGTGGAGAGATTGTCATCAAACCGTTTAAGCTGGAAACCTATATGCGAAAGAGAACGTCAAACCAGCGTAGCGTGTTCGATGATTTCTTTGGACCTTCCTACACAAATGTTTCAGTTAACCTGGAATCAAAACCTGTAAAGATAAATGTAAAATCATTGCCTGAAGGCAGGTCTTCGTCTTTCAGCGGTGCAGTGGGTAGCATATCAATGAGTTCCTCGATTGATAAAACGGAGGCGCTAACAAACGATGCTATTACATTAAAGATCAATATTAAGGGAAATGGAAATATCAAACTGATTGATCCGCCAAAAATAGATTTCCCGCCTGATTTTGAGACGTTCGATCCGAAGATCAGTACTAATGTTAGCAATACTGCATCAGGTCAATCTGGTTCAAAAACCTTTGAATATCTTATCATTCCGCGCCATGCCGGGAACTACAGGATACCTCCGGTAACCTTTTCATACTTCGATGTCGCGTCCGGTAAATATAAAAACCTCCGCTCCACCGAATATAATATCGCAGTAAAAAAGGGTGACAGTGAAGAAAGTGTAGGCGTAGTTTCAGGTTTGTCAAAAGAGGAACTTCAGGTTTTGGGTAGTGATATATTGTTTATTAAATCATCAAAATTCAAATTGGTTCCGGCAGGTAAGATATTTTTTGGTACAACGGAATTCTGGCTCATTTATATTATAGGATTTATTGCGTTCCTTATTATTGTTATCTTCCGGAGACGGTATATAAAGCGAAGACAGAACATTGATCTGGTCAGGAACAAAAAGGCAAACAGGGTAGCTAGGGAGAGGATGAAACAGGCAGCAAGGCATTTGAAACAAAATGATCGGGAAAACTTTTATGAATCTGTTTTAAAAGCAATCTGGGGATACATCAGCGACAAATTAAGTATTCCCGCGGCTGATCTTTCAAAGGAAACTGCAAGACAATCATTATCAGAATATTTGTCTGATGAAGAATTGATCGATAACCTGTTGAGCATTATAGATGAATGTGAAATGGCTAGATATTCACCGTCATCCGATGACAGCCGGATGGAGAATTTATATAATGAAACTGCTCTGGTGATCAGTAAAACAGAACAGAACCTGAGAGGATAATGAAGAAGATATTAATCATATTGTCACTGTGTGTTGCATTTCAGGGGATCTCTGCAAATGACCTGGATAGCCTTGTTGTTGCTGGTAATGAACATTATATGAATGGTGAATTTGAGCTTGCAATTGATAAATACCAGCAGGTGATCGATTCGGGATTTGTTTCCTCAGAACTCTATTACAACCTTGGGAATGCATTTTTTAAATCGCATAAGCTTACCATGGCTCTGGTGCAGTACGAAAGGGCAAAGCTTCTGGATCCTGATGACAATGAGATCAATCATAATCTTGAAATGGCAAGGCAATATGTGGTGGATGAAATTGACGTCCTGCCTGAATGGCAGCTGAAGAAATGGTTCAGGAGGATCGTCGGCATTGTATCTGTTGATAACTGGGCAATAACAAGTATCCTCACCTTTATCCTTATGCTCGGATTATTGCTGGTATTTCTGTTTTCTGGCAGGTTGATGCTGAGAAAGATCTCATTTGGATTGAGCGTGTTTCTGCTTGTGATTTCCCTGACTGCGTTTTTATTTGCCAGCCACCAGAAGAAAATGGTTTACGACAACAACTACGCTATCATAATATCCCCGTCAGTTACAATTAAAAGTTCCCCTGATGAAAGCGGCACCGAGTTATTCCAGCTTCACGAAGGTACACGTATTACCATTGTCGATGAACTTGCCGGCTGGCGTGAAATAAAACTTGCCGACGGCAATGTTGGATGGCTCAAGGAAGAGGATATTATCCCCCTGTAGGTTTATTGCCGCTGTTTTCAACCGGTGGATTTCAGAATTAATTTGGTATGGTCAAAACGCTAAGTTTACTATCTTAGTACCCTGTTCTAAGATTTTAACCGGATGAACTCTCTTGTTTTAGTTTTAATTGCCATGATAGGCTATATTTTAGCTTACCGTTTTTATGGCCGGTTTCTGGGAAGGAAATTATTCCTCTTACAGGCTGATTCTTTAATGCCATCCCATGAGTTCAACGATGGGGTAGATTATGTGCCCACGAAGCGCCATATCATTTTCGGTCACCATTTCACTACCATCGCTGGTCTTGGCCCCATTGTTGGTCCCGCCATCGGAGTGATCTGGGGCTGGCTGCCTGCTTTTATCTGGGTGTTCCTGGGATCGATTTTCATGGGAGCAGTGCACGATTTTTCTACTTTGGTTGTCTCGGCCCGGAGCAAGGGAAAAACCATTGGTGACCTTACAGGTGATTTGATCAGTCCGGGTACACGATATGCTTTCCAGTTCATCATGCAATTCCTTCTCTTCATCGTGCTTTCAGTCTTTGCTATGATAGTCGGGGTTCTTTTCCAACTCTACCCGGAGGCAGTATTTCCTGTCTGGATGCAGATCCCCATTGCTGTCGGCCTGGGCTGGATGATCAGAAAAGGCTTCAATGATCTGCTGTTCTCTGTCATTGCCGTTTTATTAATGTATGGGACAGTGATCGTCGGTGTATATTTGCCCATTACAGTACCACCCATTATGGGTTCTTCAGTAGTCACATGGTGCATCCTTTTATTTATCTACGTATACTTCGCATCTACAGTTCCTGTGCAAAAACTTTTGCAACCGCGCGACTACATCAATTCCCACCAGTTGCTGGTGGCTATTATACTTCTGGTTGTTGGAATCGTTGTGGCTCATCCCGCTATTACTGCACCGGCAATTAATTCAGCTGCTTTTGATTCAGGCACAGACATACCCAATATAATGCCTGTGCTTTTTATAACCATTGCCTGCGGGGCTATATCCGGATTCCATTCATTGGCTAGTTCCGGGACCACGGTAAAGCAGGTTGACAAGGAAAGTGATACCTTGTTTATTGGATACGGTGGTATGCTTTGGGAGAGTTTCCTGGCCGTACTCGTTATAATTTCCGTTTCTGCCGGACTGGGTATGGGTATGGAAAAAGATGGTGTTTTTTACCAGGGCGCAGATGCTTTCCGGCAACATTATAGTTCCTGGGCTGCTTTCAGTGGGATTGATTCTAAGCTTGAGGCATTTGTAAACGGTGCATCAAACCTCTACAGTAGCATAGGGATACCTGAAATAATTGGAAAATCGATAATCGCTGTCTTTATCGTCAGCTTTGCCAATACAACATTGGATTCGGCTGCCAGGATACAGCGATTGTCATTACAGGAGATCTTCCGTGATAAATCCGGGAAGGTGAGGCGACCGGTAAACAACCGTTATGTAGCCACATTTTTTGTTGTAGGAGCCGCCATGATCATGAGCTTTCTCAAACCAGGTGCAACCGGCGCACTCGTTCTCTGGCCCCTGTTCGGTTCCCTGAACCAGCTCCTGGCTGCACTGGCATTGGGGATAGTAACCATATACCTGTTCGTAAAAAAGAAAAATATACTATTCTCATTTATTCCTATGATTTTTGTCCTCCTCGTTACTTTGTGGGCCATGTTCATCAACCTGGTCAGTTTCGCGCAAAAAGGGGATTACCTGCTGGTGACTATATCCGGTATTATTCTGATACTTACAGGATGGTTGCTGGTGAGCGGAATTCTGGCCCTTACCAGAAGAAATATCGCAGGCAACAAATAGTTTGACTATTCCTTAAATTCGTAAAGCAAACGTACTTCGGGATCGAGCATTATTTCTGATGGTTCCACGTCGGATTCAATCTCAATAATCTGATTCCTTTTATCAATGTAAAACGTTTCGATCATCCCGGGATGATCTGTGAACTTTACCTGGATAACAATGGGAAATTTAAAGATATGATCCGGCTGATGCTGCCTGAGGTTAATAATGATCTTTCCCGGATCATATGTCCAATCGAATGAAAGTACCGGATGTCCTGGTGTATACAGCCACTGCTGAAAAAAGTCATCCAGCTCCATTTCTGATACCTGCTTAACGATCTCCTTGAAATCTCCGGTCAGAACATTGCTCAGTTTGTATGTATCATAATATTTCTTAATACTTTGCCAGAATAGTTCATCCCCTATTTTGTGCCTTAACATATGAAGGAACCAGGCCCCTTTCTGATAGGTAAGGGCCGATAATAAATACTGTGGTGCTCGCGGGGTGGTATCAACCACAGGAGCAAACCTCTTGTGGTTGGTGTACCCTATAACGCGCCGCCGTTCCGAGATCAGTCTCTTATTCAGTGAATCCAATCCATACTTCTGCTCGATAAACAGGTCTGTAAAATAGGTAGCAAATCCTTCACTGATCCAGACATGATACCAGTTTGATTCGGAAACAGAATTGCCAAACCATTGATGTGCCAACTCATGGACAACAACATCCTCATTATGCTTATATACCGGCTGTCCATTCCGGACAACCAGGTTCTCGTTATAAAAAATATTACCTGCATTCTCCGTGCCGCCATAAATGGTTTTAGATTGTACATTAGCCAGTTTCTCAAAAGGGTAGGGACCCACCCATGTGCTGAAATATTCAAGTACCTCTTCGGTGATCGAATAGGCTTCTTTTGCATACTGGCCTTCCTGTGGATAAACCCATGCAGATAAAGGCACATCGTTGAAATATCCTAATTCAACGATCTCGAAATCGGCCACACCTATTACCGATATTTTTGTGGGAAGGGGCACTTTGGTCTTCCAGTGTGCTGTTTTTAAATCGTCATTGACCTCTTCACCTACCAGGTAGCCGCTTGCAATGATATCATAGTGATTGGGTGCAGTCACGATAAACTCAATCACAGCCTTATCTGAGGGATGATCCACGCAGGGAAGCCAGTTATGCGCCCTGTCTGGCCAGTGATCGGCAAAAAAGGTACGGTCCCCGTACTTATTCTGTCCTATGATCAACCCGTCCTGTGGTTCACCCATATATTCAATTATATATGTCCTTTTTTCACCTGCACTTGTCACCTTGGGCCTAATCGTAAGTTTATCCTCTGTATGATCGAAACCGACAGGTAAGCCATCCTCCGTAATACTGGATACAACCATTCCCAATCCATCTTTATTTTTGCTTTGAAGATCTAAATAAAAGTGATCCAGTGGCTTTTTAAAATAAACCTGAACAGTTGTCTGACCCGTCACCTGTTCATTGTCATCGTTCAGCTTAACCCGGAAGGTATATTGAAGCACATCAATCGCGTTATACCTTTCTTCATGACCCTGTGCATAAAGAACGGTTACCTGGAAAGTACAGATAACCATAAATGCAATAATCTGTTGTAACACCTGTTTGTATCTCATCATCTAAAAATGTTTAATATCAAAACCATCAAAATCCCGTAGTGGTGCCTCGAAGAAAACCACTTTATCGATCCTGCCGACACCGGGACCTTTATAGCACCAATGCAGGAAATTATCCAGATCTTCAGGCTTTCCTTCCGCCTCTAGATAGACAGAACCATCTGGTTCATTTCTTATAAAACCAGAGATATGGTTGTCCATGGCAATAGCCCTGGCAGAATATCTGAACCCAACCCCCTGAACACGTCCTGAAATTTTAATAGTATAGTGTTTCATCGACATTTATCAACAAATACCTAAATTTGAAATATTAAATTCAAGCCACTATGTTAGGGTATAAAATCCTTGACATTTTTTTCATGGTTTTCCATACAATTTTAATCATTTTTATCCTTTTTGGATGGATATGGTCAAAATCACGCCGGTTAAACCTGCTCATAATACTGTTGACTGCTGCTTCGTGGACCATCCTTGGAATCTTTTATGGATTTGGTTATTGCCCGCTTACCGACTGGCATTTCAGTGTTCTTGAGAAACTGGGACATACCGGATTACCGTCCTCCTATATAAAATATATTGCAGACCGGCTAACGGGATCAGATTTTGAGCAGAGGTTGGTTGATATAATGACCATGCTGGGACTCGCAGGATCATTATTTATATCTTTGTATTTAAATATCAGATCGGGATTATTCAGGCGAAAGGGATAGCATGGTGAACAAAAGTTTCAAATCTTTTGTTATTAATCAGGTATGAAGAAGTATTTATACATTTTGAATATATTTTTAATTTCGTGTGTTATGAATGCCCAGGAATACAAATCGTTCCACGACTTTACCGTAAAGGATATTTATGGTGAAGAATTTTCACTCTCACAATTGAAAGGTAAGAAAATACTGGTAGTCAATACCGCATCCAAATGTGGATTTACTCCTCAATATGAAGACCTGGAAAGGCTCTATAAGGAATATGGTGGAGATAACTTTCAGATCATAGGTTTTCCTGCGAACAATTTCCTGTGGCAGGAACCGGGTAATAATGAAGAGATTGCTGCTTTCTGCAAGAAAAATTATGGTGTGTCTTTTCCAATGATGTCTAAAATATCTGTAAAAGGAAGGAATATCCATCCACTTTACAGGTGGCTTACGAGCAAAAAAGAAAATGGGGTGATGGATTCAAAAGTGAAATGGAATTTTCAGAAGTATATGATTGATGAAGAAGGGCGCCTGGTGGGGATTGTAGCACCAAAAGAAAATCCCTATACCAAAAAGATCCTTAATTGGATCACCGAATAAGCGGGCGAACGGATCAGGTTCTTATAAATGCTGTATAGCTTACTTCCTGTTCTGTTTCTGCTATTGATAGCAGCATTTCAACATCAATCCATTTACCCTTTCCTTTTGCCAGTTTAACATGTTTGATCTCGCCGGTAATCTTTGTGCTTTCAGGAGAAAGGAAAGAGACTATAAAAGTATCATACTCTTCAGGATATCCGGGGAATAAAACAGTTGCGTTTTTTCCACGTACCTGGTTCAATTTGACATTCCAGAATTTTTCTCCTGTTTTATTAATATACAGGATATGACTCAACTGGTCGATGGACAGGACAATGTCGTGCAGGGTATCTAAGGATTGCTCAAACCGGTCCCTTTCCTTTAATACTTCTCTGTACTGGTTTTCAAGTTCTTCGCGCGATTGCTCAAGCCGCTTCTTTAATTCAATCTCATTCAGTCTGAGTTTCTCTTCATGTAACCGAAGCTGATCGGTCTGTTTCCGGCTCTCAATTTCCATCAGCTTTTCATTAGTGATCTCATTGCCCAGGTAAATAACCTTGGCAACCTCTCCGTACATATCATTAACAGCAGTATACGCAGCACGGAACCATTTTTCATCCTCATATTTCGTAAAAGACTTGATCTGTCCCTGGTAAGGGATTCCCTTGGTTACATTTTCCCAGAGCTCATTGAAACTTTCCAGTTCTTTTTTATCGATAAAATCAAATACCGACATACCCTCAAGCTCATTCATCGTATATTTAAATGTATCGATAAAAAGCTCATTACAGTTAATGAATTTACCGTCAGGTGCAAATTCTGCTTTAATGTTTAACCTGTTAATCGCCTCAATCTGTCCTTCATAATCGAGACTTTGCTTTTTATGTTCGGTGGTATCAATTGCCAGGAAAAGGATCTTATCAACAGAACCATCGTCCTTTCTCACACAGGTATAGGTCGACATGGTCCACAGGTCCTGCCCGGTCTTTGTCATGTGCTTCATGTATCCTTCATAGTGTTTACCTCCCTCAGCCAACCTTTTCCATATCTCATCAAACCATTCCCTGTCCTTGTTATCGAGGAACATGGATATGTGTTTGCCTTCCACCTCAGAATTACTGAAGAACCCAAGCTTCCTCAGGAACAGGGTATTGGCATACTGCAGGATACCCTCTGTATCATACTCCGCCCTGATCAGTGTATGGTTGACAGAATTTGTAAAACTGATGAACTTTTCAGCCTGTTTGGCAGCTTGCTCCTGGGTATCCCTGAGTTCCTGCATACTTTGCCGGTTTTTCTCCTCCTGTGAGGCAAGGATTTCAGCCTGCTGTTGTGATTCCCGTAATAATTCGGCAGTACGGATATTGCTTTTAACACTGGATATGGTTATGGCAATGCTTTCAGCAATATTTTCGACAAACTCAATTTCATGCGATTTAATCGGATTGAACGACGCCAGCTCAACGACCCCGAATAAATCATCCTGGACCATTAGCGGTACCAACAGGAGATTCTTGGGATTCGAGTGTCCCAGTCCGGATGTAATTGTAAGGTAATTCTCCGGAATATCGGTCATGTAAATGCTCTGTTTCTCCAGACCACATGTCCCGACAATTCCTTCTCCCCATTCTATCACCCTGTCAGTAAATTTTCGTCTGTCGAAAGCATAGCATGCCTTCATGTCGAAATAGGGTTTATTTTTATCATCGAATTCAACCAGGAAAAAACCACCCTGGTTAGCATTCAAATATTTCACCAGGTGACTGATCAGGTTAAAAGCAAATTCTCCCATATTATCCACATCCCTGCGCAGTATTTCCCCGAATTTAGCCAATCCCTCCGAAATCCACGAGCGCTGAGAATCTTCAGTCTTCCGCTTGTTTTCTTCACTGATATTGTTTTTCAGGAAATTCCTGAGATGTACTAAAGACTCCTGGAGAGAGTTATAGCTCTCCTTCAATTGTATCTCTGCATCAAGTTCATTGTTTGTCAATTTATTAATAAAATCCTGGGTTTTCCCTGTTATTTCTTTATCCTGACTAAGCAATTGATTTATCCTGCTTTTATAGGTCCAGGTCAGGCGACTAATAAAATAACCGGCCAGACCCCCCGCCAGTACTAAACCATCGAATAAATACTGTGCAGGGAATATATTATGTAGATGCTTTATTCCTGTAAGAGTAACAGGGACTATTCCGGCAGTTGCCTGGATAAAAAAAGACAATACCGAAAAGAGAAGCCCGGTTAATACACCATAAACGGTATATCGAATGGTCAGGTCTGTTTGCCATTTATCTGCCATACTGAACAAAGTTGAACTGAATAAAAATACTTATTATTCCTCTATATTCGGGTCGATCTCGATGGAATTTTTATCAAGGGGGATTACCAGGAACTTGCATGCCGGTACATTAAATTGTCACAGAGACCTCGTAACAACTTAGTAATAGTCAAACACACATATGCGGATAAGGATATAGCCCGGGGTTGTTTTTTTGATTGTTCGTCGCGATGAAATATAAATGGTTGCCATTTGATTAAATCAATATTGCTTCAACTTTATGTACCAGTTCCTTTATATTTATTGGTTTTTCAATAAAATCCACTGCTCCAAGACTTCTTGTTTTGATCTTACTTTCTTTATCGGTTACAGCTGATACAATAATTACAGGAATATTTTTTGTTTGGTCGTTCTTCTTTAAGTCTTCAAGGAATTGGTACCCACTTACCTGGGGCAGAAGTAAATCAAGCAGGATCAATTTAGGTGGCCTGCTATCAATTATAGGCAAAGCCTCCTTAACGCTCAATGCAGTTGTGGTTATGTATCCCTTGCTCTTCAAAATGGCCTCCACCAGGACAACATTTGTATTTGAATCATCAATAACAAGGATATTCTCTATCTGTTTTGTCATACGGAACTCAAATTAATAAGAAGCATTTAACACTATTTAATTTACCCATAGTAAAAATAATAATTAAAATATGTTAAATATTGTTGTAAAATTGATTTGCATTACCAATTGTAGATGATATAAATCATCTGGTCCAAACAAATAATGAGGGCTGAAATTGCTGAGTTCCTTTGACTTTTCTTTGTTATTGTATAATCATAGAAAAGTTTATAGTATTTTTAACCAAAGTTTCCGTATGGTGTCATACAATAAAAACTACCTGTCTGAGAAATGCCTGGAGCAAATTCCATTCTTTCCGTTGCTAAATGATGCACAGATTGATGTGTTAAAGGATAACAGCAATGCTGTGGATTATAAAAAGAAGGATAATATTTTCAGGCAAAACACCCGTACGTCCCATATAATGGTTATGCTTGATGGTCTGGTTAAAATTTACAAAGAAAGCAGAAATGACAGGACCATAATACTCAGGCTTGCAACACAGGGCTCTTATCTAGGTCTTTTATCTGTTATGGGGAGCCAGATACACCAATATTCTGCCTCTGCTGTTGAGGATTCCACTATTTGTTTTATTGATTTGAATGCTTTCCGGAACATTATAATGGAAAATGGTAAGTTTGCCTTACAATTACTAGGCCTGATCAGCCAGGAGGGGTTATTTATTTTTAACCGGCTGATGGGACAATCCCATAAGCAATTACCCGGAAGAATTGCCGACGTACTCATCTATTTCGCTGATGAAATTTATAGAAATCAGAAATTTATATTTCCTCTCACTCGAAGGGAGCTGGCTGAACTTGCCGGAACTACCAAAGAAAGTTTTATTAGAACCCTTACAGAATTTAAAAATGACAAGATCATTAACCTTGACGGTAGTAGTATAGAAATCGTGAGTCGCGATATAGTAAACACGTTAAGTGAACTGGGCTAATTTCAAATCTTAGAATGAAACTTCTAATCGTTGATGACATTTTTACCAACAGGCTCTTACTCGTAGAATTATTAAAATCATTAGGTCACGAGTATAAGCAGGTTGAAAATGGGAGAGAGGCTATCGAGGCATTAGAGACCGAGTCTTTTGATCTGGTGCTGATGGACATTGAGATGCCTGTAATGAATGGACTCGAGACAACAGTTTATATCCGGGAGAGGTTTCAGTATCCCAAAAACAAAATACCTATTGTAGCCCTGACAGCGCATAATCCCCAGCTTTTCTTTGAGGATTTTAAGGATGTGGGATTTGATAAATTGCTAACCAAGCCTTACAATATAGAAAAGCTGTCAGCGATTATTGAAGATTTGAATATTTAATGGTCCCAAAGGATCAGACCATTGCTGTGATTTTCTCCAACCAGTCAGCATCTGTTTCGTCGAAATTGCCCGTTTTATTGCTGTCTACATCTAATACACCTATTATTTCCCCGTTTGAATTTTTTATCGGGATGACTATTTCTGATCTTGACCGGGAATCACACGCAATATGTCCCGGAAATTTTTCAACATCGGGAACGATGATGGTTTTATCCTGGTTAATACCAGTCCAGCATACCCCGGTGTTTTTTGCAAGCTTAAGGCAGGCAAGGGGTCCCTGGTAAGGACCAACGATTAATTCACCTTCTCTGAGTAAGTAAAAGCCGGTCCAGAAGAATCCTTCCATTTTGTGATGAAGAACCGCTGTAACGGTCGCCATTCTTGCGGTGATGTCATTACTTCCATCCAGCAGTTTATTCAACTGGTTAAAAATGCGTTCATATCTTGCAGCTTTTCTGTTAGTCATAGGAAGTTATGGAATATGGGAATATCGGGATCAAGGGAGCTTAAAAAAGGTCTGTAATGGTTTGTTTCTGACCATTAAATTCAAATGAATCTCCCTTTTTCAAGCCATCCATGGCCTTAAACAGTGGCACAGCGGGTGAAATAGCATAATAGGTTACACCATCCAGCTTAATTTTTCCTGTACTTATTGAAATAAAAAAATTTGATTTTTGAGTCATAACGACAGCGCCGAACTCAACCCGCGTATTGATATTACCGGGATTTATCTTTTTAAGTATACTGCATTCAGTTAGTGCTTTCTGGTATTGGGCAGCAAACATATCTCTCTTGCCGATCAGCTGATCACGGAAAGAATCATACCTGTCCTTATTAGGACCGTAATCATTCAGCGCCTGCTGGGTCTCATCCATAGCCATCTTGGAACTGTCGATAGCTTTTTTCTGGATGTTTTTACATTCATCCAGGAGTTGCTGTTTCAGTGGCGCATAATCTTTCTCAGTAATCTTTTGCATAACCATTTCGATAAATTCACTATTCTCCCTTGTTATTTGCAACTTAACAATATTATCTTAGTGTCAAAATAGGGTTGTTTACCTGAAAAGGAGTGATAAATTACATAAAATTACGCAAAATGAAACGAATATGAATAATTTTAATCACTTTATTCACCTATGGAGATGATTAAATTTTTCATGCAAGAAAGAGTTAGGACAACTATTTCGTAAATGTCCAGAAGACATTTTCTGGGAGGAGCCATGCTGAGGGCTGGCTGGATTCGTTTAAACTATGTAATTAACTCAAGTTGCCAGGTTCTGGGTACTGGGTACTTGGTACTAGGCAAAGAAATAATAGTCAATAACTTAATTAAAATAGTAATTAAATTCGTACCATTTACTAATTCATATATGACTGTTGTTCAGACACCTGGCAACCAGTAACTCGTAACTGGCAACTTAAATTAAATTAAATTAAATATATACGTATGAAAATTCTTTCTATTAAAATGGTCTGTTTAATCGTTTTGTTCAATAGTGCTTTAGCAAAAATTTACACACAGGAAAGGTCAGACTGGGAAGGTGGTATTCCTGATGGATGTACTTCTGTAACTGTGGGGAAAAAGGCCACAGCAGACGGATCAGTCATTACTTCTCATACCGATGATAGTCACAGGACAAGATCATGGATAGATATTGCAGAAGAAATGAGGCACAAAAAGAGTGAAATGAAGCCACTGTATAAAAGAATGGCATGTGATTCCTTTGCAATGCCCACTTACAAACATGTTAAGATTGGGGAAATCCCGCAGGCAGAGCTGACTTATGGATTTATTAATACAGCTTATCCCTGTATGAATCAATACCAGGTTGGGATTGGAGAATCGACTTTTGGCGGCAGGCCGGAATTGCAGTCGGATGCCGGACTAATCGATTGCCAACAGCTATGCCAGTTGATCCTTGAGCGGTGCACAACGGCCAGGCAGGCTCTTGAGCTTACCCGAAAATTAACCGGTAAATATGGATGGAATGATGCCGGAGAGTGCCTGACGATAAGTGATAAGAATGAAGTGTGGCACCTGGAAATTGTTGGCCCGGGAAAAGGTAAGATAGGTTCAGTGTGGGCAGCACAAAGAGTTCCTGATGAACATATCTCTGTTAATGCGAATGCCAGCCGGATCATGGAAATTGATCTTTCTGACGTGGATCATTTTATGGCTTCCGATAATATCTTTGATGTGGCCAGGGAAAATGGCTGGTGGAATGGCGAAAAAGAGAACTTTATGTTTTGTTATGCATATGCCCCTGAAAGCAGGACTTCTTTCGCGTCCAGGAGAAGGGAATGGCGCGTTTTCGACCTGGTTGCCCCCTCGCTTAATCTCGATCCCAATGCAGAAAATTATCCATTTTCCGTAAAGCCCGACGAGCCGGTTACGATGGATAAGCTGGTAGAGATCTTTAAGGATTATTTTGAGGGAACCGATTATAATTTTGTAAAAGACATTACAACCACTGATGATGAAGGAAAGGTTGTTATATCGCCACTGGCTAATCCCTTTATGCCTTATGATATGAACAGGATATTTAAGATCAATGGCGGATGGGGCTGGAGGGGTGAAAGGACCATTGCCAGGTGGTATACCATGTATGCGACAATTATTCAATCGCGCGATTGGCTGCCAGATGAAGTGGGTGGGATTGTATGGCTGGCCATGGATAATGTGGCCACATCAATCTATATCCCGGTTTATGGAAGCGTGACTGATCTTCCCGAGCCCTATAAAACACCAGGACGGACCAATGGGTACACCAGGGAATCTGCCTGG
>CAYZEZ010000037.1:0-16794 GCA_964477295.1 uncultured Bacteroides sp.
TCAATATCTGATTGCCAAGCTTCATGCCAAAAATTTAACTGACAGATAATCAGAGATATGCAATATGCTATAAAACATGTGGTGTGTAATATTTCTACACGTGTGTATAGAAAATATACATAATGCTTATCTTTATACTAATTAATTCAAGTTACATTCGGCACCTGTAACCTGTAACTTGCAACTGCAATTAACATAAGAGTAACATGTCGAGAATTCCTGCCAGTATCCTGATTGTCGATGATAATGAGGATATCTTACAATCACTAAGGCTGTCACTGGCTATGCATTTCGAAAAAGTTGAGGTGCAGAAGAATCCTAACCTGATTCCCACACTTCTAAAAAAAGCAACCTATGACCTGGTAATACTCGATATGAATTTTACTGCCGGGATAAGTTCGGGAAATGAAGGGATTTTCTGGATGGAAAAAATATTTGAACACGATCCAGCCATTGTGGTGATCATGATCACAGCCTATGCCGACATCGACCTGGCGGTAAAGGCGATAAAAGCGGGAGCGACAGATTTTATTCAGAAGCCATGGAATGAAGAAAAATTGCTCGCCAATGTGACCACTGCAATTAAACTCCGGAAATCGAAGCTTGAGATCAGGAACCTGAGAAACAAGCAGCGCCACCTGAGGGAGAACATCGAACGGGAATTTAACCTGATCACCGGTTACTCATCCACCATGAAACATGTGATGGAGATGGTGGATAAGGTATCCGGGACCGATGTTAATGTACTCTTATTGGGTGAGAATGGTACGGGGAAGGAAGTTATTGCCAGGGAGATCCACAAACGTTCCGGCCGGTCAGAGGAGGTTTTTGTATCTGTTGATATGGCTGCCCTGCCTGAAACACTTTTTGAAAGCGAGATGTTCGGTCATATGAAGGGGGCTTTTACAGATGCACAGAGCGACAAGCCCGGCCGGTTTGAGATTGCTTCGGGGGGTACCCTTTTCCTGGATGAGATCGGTAATTTATCCCTGCCGGTGCAATCTAAAATACTGAGCGTCCTTCAAAACAGGGAAATCACCAGGGTGGGTTCGACCCAGCCAATCGCAATTGATATCAGGCTGATCTCAGCCACAAATAAAAGCCTGTCCAGGATGGTGAAGTCGGATGAATTCCGTGAAGATCTTCTCTACAGGATCAATACGATCCAGGTTGAAATCCCTGCTCTCCGGGAAAGGAGAGAAGATATCAATCTGCTGGCAGAACATTTCCTGGATCTGTATGGCAAGAAATATGGGAAAGAGGGGCTTTCACTTACGGTTTCGGCCATAAAAGAGATGGAAGCTTATTCCTGGCCGGGAAATATCAGGGAATTGCGTCACAGCATTGAAAAGGCTGTAATTCTTACAGATAAAGAAACCATTACGCCGGAAATATTGTTTCAAAAACCAGGCAAGTCACCCGACATTGCCATGGGAAGCCTGAACCTGAAGGAATTTGAGAAGGCACTGATTAAAAGAGCCATAGAGATAAACAGGGGTAACCTGGCAAAATCGGCCAGGGACCTTGGGATAACAAGGAAGACGCTGTATAATAAGATAGAGAAGTACAAACTATGAATTGACTAAATTGAGCTGAAATGACTAAATTGACTAAAATTGAAACATACCTCTTAACTCGTACCTCGCACCTAGTATTCCGGCAATTTTAATATTATTGATTCAGCTATATCCAATGCTGTTGTTATTGTACTCAGGTCTGTAAACAGTTCCCCCGTCTTCCCGGAATAGTGACTGTGGCCGATCACCTTCATCGGATAGGATGACTGCAGGTTGTTCAGGTCAATTTCTGCAGCATATACAAGTGCCGGTTGGCACGATGTCTTGTATTCGTCATCTTCCGGGTATTTGTTGTTGGTCCAGTATTCATTCCAGTCCCAGGTCTGGTTGATCTCGAAAAGGATCCTGAACCTGGCCGGGGGATCTTCATCAAATTTCGTGGTTAATTCAAAACTGCCGGAGGGTGTGGCCCCGGTATACGCATCCGGCATAGGATTTTTACTGGTTGGCATGTAGAGTCCATCCTCGGTTTTTACTCCACGTTTGTGAGCCCAGTAGGGTATGGCCGCAGGCCTACTGATCTCACCCGGCATCCACTTCCCGGTAGATGCATCGCCATGGCCAAAAACGCCTGTCCCCAGGGATTCTGTGATAAACAATGTTTGTATGTAATTCCCATCCATGTCCTCTGCCCAAAGAACAAAGGAAGGATGGTTGTGTTCTTTGCCCTTTTTAAATTCAAGGGTTACCACCGGTCCTTCTTTTTCAGCATTGGCTATGATCGACTGGTAATCGTCGTACATCACGACCTTGGTTGAACGGCAGGTGGTTAGCGATAATAGTGTGATTATTACAAATATGTTTATTCTCATGATTCCATTTTTGTTGCAGGTTGCAAGTTACACGTTGCAGGTTTTGATGCTTCAAAATTAAATATTCATTATTCTGAGTTCATCAGAATTCCACAATAATTCCAATCGTTGGCAGAACCGTTCCCGTTTCCGGTTGTACCAGCTTCAGGTCATACAGCTGCTGTTCATACGGATCTGCCGGGTTCAGTATAACCGGGTTTCCATTATCATCCTCCACACGATAGAGGCTTGGCGGTGAATCTGCCTTGTAATTCAGCACATTCTGAATATCCAGGTAGAGGTTAAGGGTCCATTTTGAGAAATACCATTCTTTATCGACACGGACATCCAATTGGTTGAATCCTTTCAGCCTTAACGAATTAAACTGTGAATAATCAAGATAGCCGATCCCCTGTACATCCCATGCTGCCCTGTAGGCACTCTTTCCCTGGTCCCATGGAGTGTAGGGAGCCCCCCCGACAAATCTCCATTTAAGTCCGGCCTGCCAGTTCCCTTTAAATTTCCGTAAAGCGGTAATATTCAGCAAGTGAACATTATCCCAGGCGGTTGGCAAATAACTATCGATGGGGGAAAACAATGAATCCACTTCCTGTGATTTACTTCTCACAAATGTATAGGAGGTGATGATATTAAATCCATACAGATCCTTGTTCCTGTATAAAAGCTCCATCCCATACGCCTTTCCCCTGGCAACAGGCAAAACCTCTTCATCCCCGAAAGTGCCGAAATCTCCTCCTTTACTCGCAATCGATACACCATCCTGAACCGATACAGGGTAATTGTCATACCATTTGTAAAATCCTTCAAGCGTTAATTTGGATTGGTTACCGGGAAGGAATTCAAATCCGGCCACCAGGTGGTCGCTCCGGATGTATTTTAATCCATTCGCCTTATTTACCAGGTTCCCGGCATTATCCCTGAATCCAAGCATGGTATAGGGGGGTTGCTGGAAATACCGCCCTGCATTCAGGTTCAGGTACCATCCGGGAAGTATCAGCCAGGAGAGTGAAAACCTGGGAGAAAACTGGTTGAAAAGATTATTCATTTCCTTTGAATAACTGTTCGCATCCATTCTCAATCCCAGTGAAAGGACCAGCCGGTCGCCCGCGAGTTCCTGGCTGGCCTGGCCAAATACACCCCACTTGAACAGGTCAAGTTCTGAGTTATAATTAAGGGTAACCGGCCGGTCATTCTCAAATGACCGGTTAATGGTTTTGTTCATATAATACGTATATTCGAGGTTGGCTCCATAGCTGATCTTCAGCCCTTTACCCGGCCTTGAAAGGCGCTCATACCTCAATTTATTCTCAATTTCATCCGAAGTGTAATCCAGGATCAGCAATGAATCGGTTTCAATGTTATTGGCGTATTTGAAGGCTCCGTTGTTCAGGTGGCTCCTGCTCAGCACCCATGTATCGTATCCCTTTTCGCGGTAGTGCTTGTACACGGCTCCGAAAGTATAGCTCCACTGGCTGTTTTCGGGAAGGTAACCGAGAATGTATTTCTGGTCCTCCGTTTTATTCGCCTTCAGGTTCAATGTGGATACATCATACGATCCAAGTCCCAGGAAGGTGATTTCGTTTTTATCATTGATCCTGTTTTTAACCTTGAACTGGAAATCATTGTAGGTAGGAAGAAATGGCAGGTCCAATGCTGCAAACAGGAATTGAAGGTATGATCTCCGGACCGATGCGATGTAAGTGGTGTTTTCGCTTATTGGGCCATCAAATGTAACGGCCAGGTCTGTGGCACCTACTGATCCCCGGAATTTGAGCTTATCCTGGTTGCCATCAATCTGTTTGAATTCAAGGATTGATGACAGTGCATTCCCGCGGTTGGCAGGAAATGCTCCGGAATAGAAATCCATGCTCCGGATAAAATCCACGTTCAGAATACCCACCGGTCCGCCCGAAGCTCCCTGGGTGGCAAAATGGTTTATATTCGGTATCTCAACACCATCCAGGAAAAACTTATTCTCACCCGAACCGCCACCCCTGACGATCAGGTCGTTCCGGAAGGCTACGGTGGAAGCTACCCCTGGGAAGGATTGCAATACTTTGGATATATCCCTGTTGCCGCCGGGATTCTTTTCGATCTCTTCGATCCCTATGCGCTGCAGGGAAACAGGACTTTCCTCTTTTTTCCTGAACGGTGAAGCCCTGATGGTTATCTCGTCGATCTCGATAGTAATCTCTTTGAGGGGAATATCAATATAAACTTTGTTGGCATTGGTGACCAGGATCGGCTCTGAAACATACGTTTTATAACCAATCGATGAGACCCTGAGTTCGATATAACCGGGCTTGATCCCGGTGAACAGGAAATTACCATCCAGGTCACTTACCGATCCGATGGTTGTTTCCCATATAACGACACTTGCAAAAGGTACCGGTTCATTGTTGCTTTCATTGTAGACCCTTCCCTCAATAATACCGTTTGACTGCTGGGCGGAAATATCCAATCCTATGCCTATTGTAACTATTAGTACTATGAGTTTTATCTGTTTCATGCGAGGTAAACAAATAGAAACAATAAATGTTCAAAAAGATGAGATTTGTTTCTCAAAATATTCTATCTCCGAGTTGAAATTCAGGTAGGGATATTTCTTACTAAGGTCTGCGATCAGCTTCAGTTGTTTCGTCACAAACTGCCGGTGTTCTTCTAAACCGGGGTAGTATGGCTTGTGATTCAGAGCCCTGTTCAGGGATTCCAGCTTTTCAATCAGTTCAAGTGTATCCCGGCTAAAATATGTCTCCGAGAATTTCTTCCAGATATAATTAGTCATCTGTGCATTCGGATGGATCATGTCTTCCTCATAGAAGCGGTAATCCCTCAGGTCGTCCATGGCCAGTTCATAGGCCGGGAAATATTCTGTGCATTCGAATATTTCTGTTAATTCATGGATGGCCAGGACCAGGGTCGATTTGCTGATCGTATTTAATCGCGCGCCGTCTTTCCAGTGCCTGACCGGGCTGACGGTAAATAGGATATGCGCCTCAGGATTAAATTTCCTTATTTCCTGGATAAGTTCCTGGTAACGAGACAAAATCACATCCACCTTCAGCAGTTCCCGGGTAAAAAGACGGGCGGGTAATTTGTGGTTATTTGAAACGATCTTTCCCGAATCGGCCAGCCGGTAGACCCAGGCAGTGCCGAAGGTCAGAATGATATAATCGGCTTTCTGAAGCTGGACCGAGGCTTCTGTTATGCGGCTGTTTATCCGGTTAAGGCATTTATCCGGGTCCGGATCGGAAAAATGACCATGGTGATCGAAACTAACGTACCTGCCATTGGTTTCTATCAGGTCTGAGACCTGGTATTCCTTTGCTTGAAGCAGGGAAGTCAGGCAGGTGGCAACGGACAGGGGATTGTATACGATACCGGTGGGGTTGATATCCACATTGAATTTATTCTCCATCAGCAACTTGCCGATATTTTCTGAAAAGCAGGAACCAATCAGCAATCCTTTCGATTCATGACAGATCTTATTGCCAGAGGGTGGGATTTGTATTTCGGTCCTGAATTTATCCATTAGTAGGTAACTTATTTCCGGTCATCCTGAACTTGCCTGCCCTGCCTGTCCCGCCTGCCCCCCCCGAGCACTCGGGGGAGATGCAGATCGGGGACGAAGGTCAGGGTTTCAGGATCTGGGCCTTTTTATCATGAAGGGACGAAAGTATCTTCATTTTACTCAGCCAGTCCATTACATAGCTGAAAATCTCCTGGTATTCATACTCGCTGTGGAGCTCATGGTACAGGCCATCCCAGATCTTAAGGGTGGTTAAGGGACTGGTATTCCTTGCCATTTCTTCACTGGCTGTATGGGAAGTGGTTTTGTCGCCACTTCCATGCATGATCAGGAAGGGCCGGTTTATTTTATACACATTTTTCAGGGCATAGAGGCCCTGGTTCTTTGTAACCTGAAACATCCGGAGAGAAATTTGCCTGTGGATAAGAGGATCTTTTTTGGCCTCTTCGTTAATCACCGGGTCGTGGCACCGGTTTCCGGTTTCTGCTTTAGTTTTGAAGATTAACGACGGGAGGACCGGGGTCAATAGGTTGGAAATGAGCTTCATGTGCCAGGGTATGTTAAAAGCCAGCCGCAACCAGGGAGAGCTGATAATGACAGCCTGCACCGCAGGATCCTTCGACATGGCATAGTTGGCCACCAGGTTGCCACCCCAGCTGTGCCCAAAAAGAATAACCGGTATATCCGGGAAAAAGTCCTGAGACCTGGAAATGATAAAGTCAACCTGGTCAATCAACTTCTGAAAATTCCTTATGTGTCCGCGCCTGCCTTCCGACCTGCCATTCCCGATCATATCCTGCGAAAGCACAGTTACACCATTCTGAGCAAACAAACCGGCCCAGCGGTTGTACCTGCCGGAATGTTCACCGAGTCCGTGAATGATAATCAAAACAGCACGGGGTTTTCCTTCCGGATGCCACGACTGTCCAAATACCTTTTTGTTATCTGCCGAAATCCATTCGTACTCCCGGTGTATCATTCCCGTCAAAGCCTAAGTTTGTTAAATTTGCATTAAAACACATGCGAAATTAATCAAAATGCAGGACATTATTCAAATCAGCACTGACCGGCAGAATGGATTGTATGATATTACGAACCAGGTTAAAAAGATAGTGTCTGGAAGCAAGGTTGAGCAGGGAATGGTATCGGTGTATGTCCAGGGGGCCACTGCGGCGATCATGATCCAGGAGAACTGGGACCAGTCGGTACAAAATGATGTGGTATCGCTATTGAATAAGTTGATACCCCATGGTGTCTGGGAACACGACGCCCAGGACGACAATGGCGATGCGCATTTAAAGGCAGGCATTGTGGGACCCGGTGAAACCATTCCGATCGTGGACGGACAGATGGGGCTTTCCACCTGGCAGAACATTTTTGTTTGCGAATTTGACGGCCCGAGGAGCCAGCGAAATATTATCGTGACCGTGCTCAATACCGAGCCATTATAAATTGCACAGATCTTGTGACTTTCCTTCAGGCCGGAGGCAATTACTCACCATGTTTTTATATTAGGGAATGCATGCCCTAGTCCTTATTCATGTCTCAGAGCTTCGATTGGATTCCGGTTCGCAGTGCGGGTATAGTTAATTGCAGCAACCAGGGCTACGAGGAGGAGGATGAAGAAGCTGCACAGGATCATGACCTGCCAGGGAAGAGAGATCTTCGTCGCAAAATTCTGCATCCATTTGTTCACTGTAAACCAGGCTGCGATCAGGCCGGCAACAACAGAAGGGATGGCCAGTATCTCCAGGTCGCGGATGAATAGCCGGAGGATGTTGGATAGTTTGGCCCCGCTGATCCGCCGGATGGCCAGTTCTTTCCGGCGCCGGTTGGCCTCGTTGGTGGTGTAGCCCAGTAAACCGATGATCGTGATGAGGAATATGACTGCATTCCCGGCCATCATGGCATTCCGGAAGCCCTTTTCGCTGTTGTACAGGACCTGCAACTTATCCTCCAGGCTGTAGATGATCGCATCATCCTCCGCCATGCCCTGGTTGAATGCATCGGTGATTTTCTGCATCATACCGGCTTCCTTCCCCTCATATACTTTGATCAGCATAAGGAAGGAGGCTCCCGCATTTTTCAGTTTCAAGGCTTTGAAATCAGATTCCGTGTAATAGAAAAAAACTGCCGGCCGTACATCCGGTTCTGCCAGGGAATTGATCACAAAATCGGGGAAGACTCCGCGAATGGTGGTGTTGCTGTGCTCGCTGATTTCGATCTGCTTTCCCACCACCCCATCGGTCCATCCGTTGTTCAGTACAAGCAGGTCCGCTCCTTTCTCACTGATCAGCAAGTCATTCGTTACAGCTGTTTCGGGAGAGAAATTGCTTCCCTCAGACACCTGGATGTCGAGGATCGAAAGGAAGTTCTCGTCAGCTTCATAGAAATCGGCCACATTGAAGAGATCCCGTTTCCCGTCGAGGGAATACACATTGTTTCCGGATGCACCATTGATGGGCAGGTCGTAGCCCAGCCCGATCTTTTCCACTTCGGGCATTGCCCGCAGCTGGTCGAGGATGGCCGGCATCTTACTGCCATCCATCCCGATGGTGGATCCATAGAAGATCCCCTTTGTTCGGTAGCCGTGATCTGCATTCTTCATGTTGCCGTATTGCAGGGTGGCTACGATCATCACGATCAGGATAAAAGAGGCCCCGATGAACTGGATCCCAAGCAGGACCAGTTTCCAGTTGTTTTTTCCCTGCCGGAATTTCCGAAAGACCGTGGCCACCGGAATGCGCGAAAAGAAACAGCCCGGCAGGTAGCTTGTAATGGCTACCAGTACCAGGACGATGGCCAGCAGGGGCCATATTACATAGGGATTTAACACGGCCCTAATACTGTGCTCCAGTTGAGATTCTGCAAAGGGTTTAATAGCGGCAGTAATGAGTACGGCTCCCAGGAGGGATAGGAAGAAGAGCAGGAAGGTTTCCCCAAAGATCAGTTGCTGCAGGTTCTCGCTCTGGGCCCCGAAGGTCTTGTAAACTGCCGAAGACTTGATCCGGTTGGCCAGCGCACTCAATGTCAGCAGGATATAATTCATGATCGACACGAACAGCACAGCAAGGGCAATGGTGCTCAGGATAATGATCATGTCCTTAACGTTGTCGGAATGGATCTTCCGGATGGGCATGAAGGCATATTGCAGCACCACTTCGCCATGTTCCTCCTCCAGCCTCTCAATGTCCTGGTGGACCACCATCATTTTCCGGACAGCGGGAGCAAGGCTCTCGGGCCGGATCCCTTCCTCCAGCTTCACGCAGGTATAGTATCGGTCGTTCCCCATCCAGTTCTCCGTGCCGTCCCAGGTGAATTCACCGGTGGAGACCATGGAGATGAGGAGATCATATTCATAGTTGGTGTTCTCGGGCAACGCCTCAAACACCCCGTTTATGGTGAGTACCTTGCCGGGAAAGTGCTTAAGAGTGATGGTTTTTCCCACCACATCCCCTCCCATGATCTCTGCCATTTTTGTCGACACCATGCAGGCCATGGGGGTCTGCAGGATCTTTCCGGGATCTCCGATGATCATGGGCCGCGGGAGAAGATCGAATACGTATTCATCGGCCAGGGAAACACGGGCCTCAAGCCGGTTCATATCTTCCGTATACACCACATTTGTTCCGATGGAATTCAATCGGCAGGCCAGTTCAATGCCCGGCACCTCCGCCATCAAACCCGGTCCGATGGCCCCGCTCACCCGGGGATAGGAATCGAGTTTGTCCGAGATATTATCCCTTTTGAATCGCTCGTGGACCACGTAGATCCGTTTGGCATCGGGGTAAAAACCATCGTAGCTGTAATAATAAAATACTTCGGCCAGGAGCAGGAGCCCGAAGGCCAGTCCGGTGGACAGGGAGATGATGCGTGCCGTGGTATGTTCTCCCTTTCTAAACAGGGGGCGGTAAGCGAGTTTTATGGGAATCATGCCTTTGCTGTGTATTGTTTATTGTATGATTCAGGTATTCTGAATGCGACCGTCGAAAAGATGTACCAGGCGGTGTGCAAATTTGGAATCGTGCAGGGAATGGGTGACCATGACCACCGTGGTTCCTTCCCGGTTAAGCTCGGTGAGCAGATTCATCACCTCGAATCCGTTTTTAGAGTCCAGGTTTCCCGTTGGTTCATCTGCCAGCAGCAGCTTCGGCCTGGACACTACAGCACGTGCGATGGCCACACGCTGTTGTTGTCCTCCCGACAGTTGCTGCGGGAAATGCTTCTTGCGATGACCAATTTTCATGCGGTCAAGAACCGCTTCAACCTTTTTCCTGCGTTCCCGGGCCCCAAGGCTCAGGAAATTCAACGGGACTTCCACATTCTCAAACACATTCAGCTCATCAATCAGGTTGAAACTCTGGAAGATAAAGCCAATGTTCCCCCGCCGCAGAAAGGTCCGGTCACGTTCTGAAAGCCTGTCTGCCCGGGCACCGTCGAAATAATAAGCTCCCTGGCTCGGGGAGTCCAGCAGGCCCAGGATATTCAGCATGGTGGATTTTCCACAGCCTGAGGGGCCCATGACGGCTACAAATTCGCCTTGCCTGATGTGCAGATCGACCTGTTGCAGGGCCATGGTTTCCACCTCATGGGTTCGAAAAATCTTCGTGATGGTTTCCGTTTTGATCATGTTTCTGTTGCTATGTTTTCCGCAAGGTCCCGGTTTCTCCGTTGCGAAAAGCGTGCCACTATGCCATCTTGCTCAAAATGTGGCATTTCGCATTTGACGACATCGCAGGAACGTCAAAATTATTAACAGAAAACGTAAAATAATTTGACGGTGTCTTTTCGTTTGTTTTACCAAGACCTATATTTGTTCCGGAGAGGAAGGACGAAGAGCCACGACTATGCCAAAAGGAAACATACTCATCGTTGACGATAACAGGAACATCATCCGAACCCTGGAGATCCTGCTGGGACCCGAGTATAATGTGGTCTGTGGGATCACCGATCCAAACCGGATCCCGTCGGAGCTTCGTGAAACGGAATATAATCTTATCCTTCTCGATATGAACTTCCTGGCCGGGATCAATACCGGGAACGAAGGTCTTTACTGGCTGAACCGGATCAGGCAGGAGCATCCGGACATTTCCGTTGTGCTGATCACCGCCTACGGTGATGTGGAACTGGCGGTTAAGGCCCTTAAACAGGGAGCCACCGACTTTGTGCCCAAGCCATGGGAGAACAGCAAGTTGCTGGCCACGGTGAAATCGGCTATGCAACTCAATTACTCCAGAAAAGAAGTAGATTATCTGAAACAGAAAGAAAAGGGTCTCAAACAGGAGATCAACCGCGGGCAGAAACATATCATCGGTTCCTCACCGGCCCTGATGCAGGTGATGAATGTGGTCCGGAAGGTGGCAGGGACCAATGCGAACATCCTGATCACCGGGGAGAACGGATCGGGTAAGGAGTTGATAGCCCGGGAGATTCACCGCCAGTCGCTCAGGAAGGGCGAGCTTATGGTTACTATTGATATGGGCGCCCTCAGCGAAACCCTTTTTGAAAGTGAGCTTTTCGGACATGTGAAAGGAGCCTTCACTGATGCCGGGGAAAACCGGGCCGGCAAGTTTGAGACAGCCAGCCAGGGAACCCTCTTTCTCGATGAGATCGGGAATCTGCCCATCCATTTGCAGGCAAAATTGCTGGCTGCCATCCAGAACCGGGAGATTTTACGGGTGGGGTCCAACGATCGCGTTCCCGTGGATATCCGCCTGATCTGTGCCACCAACAAGAACCTGGAGAAAATGGTGAAGGAAGGTTTGTTCCGGGAAGATCTCCTGTATCGCATCAACACTATCCATATCGAGGTCCCTCCACTTCGGGACCGCGGTAACGACATCCTGGTACTGGCCGACTTCTTCCTGAAGAAATACGCTGCCAAATATGAAAAACACGGGCTGAAAATCAACCGGGCAGCCCGGGAGAAACTGCTGAACTATCCCTGGCCGGGGAATATCAGGGAACTCAGGCACACCATGGAGAAGGCGGTTATACTAAACGAATCCTCAGCGCTGTCACCACAGGATTTCTTTTTGAAGTCCATGGTGTCTTCCCCTCTTCCCGGGGAGTTCCTGACCCTGGAAGATATGGAAAAACGTATGATCCTTTCCTCACTCGAAAGAACTGCCGGAAACCTGACGAAAGCTGCCGAGAAACTGGGGATCACGCGCCAGACCATGTACAATAAGGTTAAAAAATACGGTATATGATCAGCCGGAACCTCTACCTTCAGATCCTCGTCCGGGTCCTGCTCCTGTTGGCTGGCGCCTTGGGGCTGGCATGGATCGTTTACGGTCCGGCCGCCAACATCCTGGTTCTGGTTCCTGCAGCGATCATGCTGGCCATCCTCATCAATACGGTCTTTTACCTTAACCGGGTAAACCGCCGCATCTTTTTCTTTTTCGAGGCCATCCGCAACGAAGATTTCTCTCTTACCTTCCCGGAAGGCGGCCAGGCGAAGATCGAAAAAGACCTGAGCCGGTCGCTGCTGGAGGTGAATCGGCAGATCCGGCGGATCTACAAGGAGAACCTGAAGCAGGAACAGTATTTCCAGGCCCTCATCGGGCATGCGGCAACCGGCATGTTCACCTTCAACACGAAAGGATTCATCCTGCACTCCAACCATCAGGCAAGGCAACTGCTCGGACTGGAACCCTTTACCCACATCTCCCAGCTGGAAGCCGTCGATCTGCGATTGCACCGGACGGTGGTGGAGATCCGTCCGGATCAACAGCACCTGATTGCCCTGCAAAAGGAAGAGGGGGTGGTGCAACTCCTGATCAAGGCCAGCGCTTTCCTGTCCGACAGTGAAGAACTTATGCTCCTGTCGGTGCAGGACATACGGCACGAGCTGGATAAAAAGGAAATCGATTCATGGCGTAAACTAATACGGGTCATGCGGCACGAGATCATGAACTCGGTAACCCCCATCACCTCCCTTTCGGAAAGCCTGAGCGACTATTTCCATATGGAGGGAAAGGTAAAAAAGCCCGCGCAAATCGATGCGAAGACCATCAATACCACCCTCAGCGGACTTGAACTGATCCACGAACAGGCCCGGGGACTCCTCCGCTTCGTGGAATCATACCGGCAACTCACCAGAATGCCGGATCCGGAGATAAAGAACTTTCCTGTCCGCAAGCTTATGGATAACATCTGTATCCTGGCCCGGTCATTCCCGAATGCAGGAAAGACCGAACTGATCTGTGAAACCGAACCTGAGGACCTGGAGTTGCTGGCCGATGAAAAACAGATCTCCCAGGTTATGGTCAACCTGGTGAAAAATGCATTTCAGGCCACGGAACATATGGAGGGCGCCCGGGTGAGAATTTCCTCCGGTCTCGACAAAAACAGGCATCCCCTGATCACCATATCCGATAACGGGCCGGGCATCCCTGATACCATCATAGACAAGATCTTCATTCCCTTCTTTACCACGAAAGAAAACGGCTCGGGCATTGGATTGAGCCTTTCACGGCAGATCATACAAATGAATGGGGGAAGCCTGAAGATTAATTCGGTCCCCGGACAACAAACCCATGTCATCCTCAGCTTCTGAATGTATCCGGTATCCCTGTTTGGTCGCTTTCCCGTCCACGGGAGGAACGATCTTTTCAATATACCTCACCGGTACGGTCTTCCGGCCGGTGCCAGCCGGGATGTGGGAGCATACTGCACGGGACTACAATGGCGATGCCCCCTGAAAGCAGGGCTCACGGGACCCGGTGAAACCATTCCGATCGTGGACGGACAGAAAGGGCTTCCCGCCCGGCAGAACATTTTTGTTTGCGAATTTGACGGCCCGCGCAGTGTCAGGAAAATAGTTGTTACTATATTTGATACGGGGAAATAGTCATGCCGGACTTACTTACCCTGCCTGCCCCGCCTGCCCCCCCGAGCACTCGGGGGGGATGCAGATCGGGGATGAATATCAGGATTTCGGGATATCCATGGTACCATAGCAGATCCTGAAATTAATTCAGGATGACCGTAATACATAATTCAACTAAAAAAACTACTAAAATGAGAACATTATTGATCGCTGTTGCCTTTCTTTTCATTGCATCCTCATCCTGGTCCCAGAAAAAGGCCCCGGATGGATTTACCACCCTGTTTAACGGTAAGGATTTTACCAACTGGAAAGTGCCGGTGGGAGATAACGGGCACTGGAAGATCCTGGATGGCGTGATCGATTATGACGCAGAAAGCGAAGCCGAAAAGGATAAAAACCTCTGGTCGGACAAGGAATATGAAGACTTTATTTTGTTCGTCGACTGGCGCATCAAGGAAACCCCGTGGAACAATCCCCGTGTTCCCATTATCCTGCCCAGCGGATTGCATAAGCTGAATGAAAAGGGTGAAGAAATTACGATTACAGTCCCTGATTCAGACTCGGGAATATTGCTTCGCGGACAGGGCAAATCGCAGGTGAACATCTGGTGCTGGCCCACCGGATCGGGCGAGGTGTATGGTTACCGGATGGACAAGAACATGCCACCGGCGGTCCGAAGTGCAGTCACCCCGAAAGTACTTGCCGACCACAATATCGGGGAATGGAATACCTTTAAGATAACCCTCCAGGATGACTTCCTGACCGTGGTGCTGAATGGTATCACCGTCATCGAAAATGCTTACTTGCCGGACCTTCCAGAAAAAGGCCCCATTGGTTTGCAGCATCACGGAAACAAAATGAATGGCGAATGGGTGAGTCCCCCGGCGCTGGTGCAGTTCAGGAATATCTATATTAAAGAATTATAGGGTTCAAGGAAGAAAGGGTTTGAGGATTTAAGGGGTTAAGGATTTAAGTGGAGTGTGGGAGAAGGGAGTGGAGTTGAAATTATTTTATCGTCGGATAAACTCCAGGTTGCGCTTTATCCCTGAGTATTTATATCGCTTCACGGCTGAATCTTCAAAAAGCTCATTGAAGCGGATTTCGTCTATATTGTACCACTCATCACGGGTCATTTCCAGCAGTTCCTTCCTCGGGGTGAATTTGGGATCGAGCTGGGGCTGGATATCTTTATTCCAGGGACAAATATCCTGGCAGATGTCGCAACCGAAAACATAACCAGACATTTTCCCGCGCAGTTCTTCAGGAATGGATTCTCCCTCGTGACCAATGGTGGCGCCGGATATGCATTTTCGTGCATCCAGGATATAGGGTGCGACAAGAGCCCCGGTCGGACAGGCATCGATGCATTTCGTGCAATTCCCGCATGCATCCTTGACAGGTTGATCAAAAACAAGTTCCAGGCTGGTCATGATACCACCAAGGAAAAAGAAGGAGCCATGGGTACGCGACAAAAGAACCGAGTGCTTTCCTGTCCAGCCCAGCCCGGCCCTGGCAGCCATCGCCTTCTCCATGACCGGTGCAGTATCCACAAAGATACTTGTTTCCACCTGGTCTGATAATCCTGCAATTACAACTTCAAGTTTTTTAAGTTTTTCCCTGATCACTGTATGATAATCCCTGCCAAATACATATTTTGATATTTTGGGTGCATCCTTATCAATCTGTTTCTCCGTGGTATAATAGCCAATTTTGACCATAATTACCGATTTTACCCCCGGTAAAAATTGATTTGGATCCGATAGTATGTCAAATTTATTTTCCAGGTAAGTCCTGTTCCCGTGATAGCCGTTTTTTAACCAGGAAGCAAGGTATTTGCCGCGTTCTTCCAGCGGCTCCGGCGAGGCAATCCCGCAGTCAAGAAACCCCAGTTTCCGGGCTTCCTGTTTGATGAGGTCGGTATATTTTAGTTTGTTCATTTGGATAAAGGGTCATCCTGAACTTGCCTGCCCTGACGAAGGTCAGGGTTTCATGATCTCGTGAAATGAAGGATGAGATTCCGAAACGAGTTCGGAATGACTTTTTCAAATTCAGGATGACGTGCAACCGGGATTATAAAAATCCCAGCTCCAGTCTGGCTTCCTCAGAGAGCATCGACTGATCCCATGGCGGATCAAAGACAAGCTTCAGGTCAAGTTCATTCACCCATTCAACCGAACTCACCTTCAATTGCACTTCTTCCAGTAAAATATCAACCATCGGGCAATTGGGAGCGGTGAGGGTCATCCGTAACTTCACATTGTTCTCATCATCCACATCAATCTCATAAATCAGCCCGAGGTCATAAATGTTCACAGGTATCTCGGGATCATATATATTTTTGAGGACATCAATTATTTCTGTTTCCTTCTGTAAGAAATCCACTTCTTCGTTTTCCATATAATTACATTTTCCTGTTTCAATTCAATCGCGAGTTACGAGTTGCTGGTTATGAGGTATTTTTCTATTAAATTCATACTAATCCCCGGACCCACACACTAATTTTAGCCAATTTAGTCATTTTAGCTCATTTCTTGTCTGATATGCCAATGCATACAATTTCATTTTTTTGATCATCGACTGCAATCCATTCGAGCGGGTGGGTGAAAGGTTATCTTTCAACCCGATCTCATCGATGAAATGCAAATCAGCTTCCAAAATCTCTTTCGGTTCCCTGTCGGAAAACACCCTGATCAGCAGGGCCACAATCCCTTTGGTAATAATGGCATCGCTATCGGCAGTAAACCGGATCCGGTTATCCACGAGGTCGGCATGCAGCCATACCTTCGACTGGCATCCATTGATCACATATTCGTTGTTTTTGAATTTGGGATCAATCAGGGGAAGATTATTGCTCAGCTCGATGAGGTAATCATATTTATCCAGCCAATCTTCAAATATTGAAAATTCGTCAATTATCTCCTGTTGGGTTTGTTCTAAATCGTTCATCGTTCATCGTTCATCGTTCATCGTTCTTCGTTGGGTGTTGGTGAGGGTGAGGGGAATTGAGTGTGCTATTTAACTTCTTAAATCAAAAATCGTTAA
>CAYZEZ010000037.1:16894-22075 GCA_964477295.1 uncultured Bacteroides sp.
AATCATTAATCATAGATCAGATAGTTTCATCCAAACATCTTTCTAACTTTCAACAAACCTTCATACAATCTGTCCACCTCCTCATAAGTATTGTAAAACACCATGGAGGCCCGCAGCGTGCCGGAGATATTATAAAAATCCATCACCGGCTGGTTGCAATGCGTACCGGTCCTTACCGCGATGCCCATCTTATCGAGCACCATTCCTGCATCGTACTGATGGATCCCATCCAGCAGGAAACAGATAATACTGATCTTTTTTTTAGCTTTCCCGTAGATTTTCATCCCCTCAACCGACTCCAGCTTTTTCAATGCATACGCCAGCAGGTTGTTTTCGTATTCGGCAATCCGGTCGAGCCCGATACCGTCAATGTATTCCAGCGCCGTCTTTAATCCCGCCGCTCCGATATAATTGGTGGTGCCTGCTTCAAACTTAAAGGGTAATACATTGTAAGTCGTTTTCTCAAAGGTCACACAATCCACCATGTCGCCACCACCCTGGTAAGGAGGCATTACATCGAGCCACTTTTCCTTACCATACAGAACCCCGATACCATTCGGCCCGTAAACCTTATGTCCTGAAAAAACATAAAAGTCACAATCCAAATCTGTCACATCCACTTTCCCATGCTGTATTGCCTGTGCCCCGTCGAGCAACACAGGAATATCGTGCTGATGCGCTTCACGGATCATTTCCTTCACCGGGTTAATGGTCCCGAGGGTATTCGAAACATGGGTCAGCGCCACGAGCTTTGTGTGTTCAGACAACAGCTTTTTAAATTCACTCAGGACGAGTTCGCCGGTCTCGCTGAAAGGGATTACTTTCAATACAGCCCCCTTTCTTTCGCAAGCCATCTGCCAGGGGACAATGTTGGCATGGTGCTCCATACCGGAAATTAAAATTTCATCGCCCTCTCCGAGGTATTTTTCTGAAAAAGAAAAAGCCACTGCATTGATCGACCCGGTGGCCCCGCTGGTGAAAATGATCTCATTTACGGATGCGGCATTAATGAACGACTTCACAAACTCTCTCGCGGCTTCATAAGTTTCAGTCGACTGTTCACTCAGGAAATGAACCCCGCGATGGATGCTGCTGTTCTGTTCCCGGTAATATTTCCGGACCGTATCGATAACAATATTGGGTTTCTGCGTAGTGGCACCGTTATCAAAATAGGCGATAGGTTTACCATACACTTCCTTTGAAAGTATCGGGAAATCCTGTCTGATCTGAGTTATATCGAAGGCGGTTGTAGTAGCCATAATCTTATGCTTGTATTTCGCCACAGTCCATGGAGCAGTTATTGCACCTCGACAATTCTCCGCGCAATCTCTTATTCACTAGAAAAGATATTCTGTCTTTTAATGGTAAAACAGATAATTTATCAATCACCTCCCATGTAAAGGCATACAGCATTAACAGGCGGGCTTCCTTGCGGGGGATACCCCTCGATTGCATGTAGAATAAAGCTTCTTCATCCAGTTGGCCGGTAGTAGCTCCATGACTGCACTTTACATCATCGGCATAGATCTCGAGCTGGGGCTTGGTATTCATCTTGCATTCATCCGAAAGCAGGATATTATTATTGGTCTGATAGGCATTGGTCTTTTGTGCACCAGGCCTTACAAGGATATGCCCGTTAAATGCCCCGGTCGCCTGATCATCGAGTATCCCTTTGAACAGTTGGGTGCTTACACCATTGGGCATCGCATGGTCGATGGAAACATAATTATCGACATGTTGCTGTTTGTCTGCAAAGAATAAACCATAGGTGTTGTTTTCGCATCCTTCGGCATTCAACCTGATATGGATATTGTTTCGTATAATTCCACCGTGAAGGGAGATGGTGTTGGAGTTAACTTTACTGTCGCGCTCCTGGTGGATATAAAGGTTGGTGATCAGGTTTGAGTTGAGGTGTTCATTCTGTACACGGGAATAGTTGAAACGGGCACCCGGCCCGGTATAAACCTCCGTGACAGAATTGGTGAGGAACCTGAAAGGTGATAAAGTATGATCACAAATAATGACTTCACCCTGTGCGTTTTCCTCAAGGATAAACAGATTGCGATAGTGAAGCAGGGTATCCAATCCTGTCATTGGCAGATGCACCACCTGTATTGGCTGGTCGAGCACAGTGTTTTTCGGGATATATATGAAGAGTCCATCCTGTGCAAAAGCCGTGTTCAGCGCAGTCAATCCCGACTGTTCAAAGCTGGCATATTTTGCATAGTGTTTTTTGACTATGCCGGGATGTGTTTTCATCGCTTCGGCCAGGCTTCCAATGATGATCCCGTTATCCAGAACAGTTAATGGTTCACCCTGGTTGAAATAAAATCCATTCAGGATGATTTCAAGGCGGGTCTTCAGATTTGGCACGTCGCAGGTAAACATTTCCTCTATATTCAGGTCGACCTGACTGGGTGCAAACTGCATCATATAATCGGGATTAAAAACGGAATCTATCGGAGTATATTTATATAATTCATTCCGTTTCCCGGGAAGGCCAAGCTTGCTGAAACGATTGAGAGCTTCCAGGCGCAAATCCTTAAGAAATTCAGGCGAAGAACCGGAGATTTGTTCCTTATTCTTAGTGAATTGCTCGATCAGTGTTTTATTTATTTCGAGAGTTTCTTGCATAATTTAAATGATACTGTTTACTAGTTACTGGTTGCGAGGTGGTGTGGGAGTGCGATTATGTGTGTTCTTCAACTCAAAGATCAAAGATCGTTAATCCTTAATCTGCGATCTCGTTTCCCCACTTCAAAATTCAAAATTCGTTATTCATTATTCAGACTTCCATTCACTTCCCCCCGGATCCAGTCGTACCCCTTTTCTTCAAGCTCAAGCGCCAATTCTTTGGTACTCGACTTAACGATTCTTCCATCGTACAATACATGCACAAAATCGGGAATGATATAGTCAAGTAATCGTTGGTAATGTGTTATAAGTACAAACGCATTATCCTTGGTTCTCAGTGCGTTAACACCGTTTGCAACAATCCTTAGGGCATCGATATCAAGACCCGAGTCGGTTTCGTCAAGGATGGCAAGCCTGGGTTCCAGGAGGGCCATCTGGAAGATCTCGTTCTTCTTCTTTTCACCGCCGGAGAATCCTTCATTAACGGAACGGTTGGTCAGCTTGGAATCAATCTCAACGATATCTTTCTTCTCTCTCATGAATTTCAGGAAATCGCCTGCCGACAAAGGTTCCAGTTTCTTATATTTCCTTTGTTCATTAACTGCAGTCTTCATGAAATTAACCATGCTGACACCAGGTATCTCAACAGGGTATTGAAATCCAAGAAAGATCCCTTCGCGTGCCCTCTCTTCAGGCGACATTTCCGTAAGGTCTTTCCCTGAATAGTGAATGGATCCATGGGTAATGTCCATCATTTCCCTTCCTGCAAGGGTAGCGGCAAGAGTGCTCTTGCCGGATCCGTTCGGACCCATGATAGCATGAACCTCACCCGCCTTTACCTCCAGGGTAATCCCTGAGATGATCTCCTTACCGCCAATTGAAACTTTTAAATCCTTAATCTTTAACATAGTTTTTTTATCATTCATATCCATTGGTTTTAACCAAAAGCAATTTATTATCCAACACTACCTTCCAGGCTTATAGCCAGCAGCTTCTGTGCTTCCACGGCAAACTCCATTGGCAGTTTATTCAATACTTCCCTTGCATAACCATTAACGATCAGCCCGATTGCACTTTCAGTGTCGATGCCGCGCTGATTGCAGTAGAAAATCTGGTCTTCCGATATTTTGGATGTTGTTGCTTCGTGTTCAACGATGGCTGTACTGTTATCTGTTTCGATGTATGGCCATGTGTGAGCACCACATTTATCTCCCAGCAGCAGGCTGTCGCATTGAGAAAAGTTCCTTGCATTCTCAGCGTTCTTCATCACTTTAACCAATCCCCTGTAGCTGTTCTGGCTGACGCCGGCAGATATCCCTTTCGACACGATGGTGCTTCTCGAGTTTTTCCCGATATGAAGCATCTTTGTTCCCGTATCTGCCTGCTGGTGGTTATTGGTTACTGCCACAGAGTAAAACTCGCCAACTGTATTATTCCCCCTGAGAATACAGCTCGGGTACTTCCAGGTAATAGCAGAACCAGTCTCTACCTGTGTCCAGGAGATCTTGCTGTAATCCCCTTTACATATTCCTCTTTTGGTCACGAAATTATATATGCCGCCCTTGCCGTTTATATCACCCGGGTACCAATTCTGCACAGTGGAATACTTAACTTCCGCTTTCCTCAATGCTACAATTTCCACTACGGCTGCATGCAACTGGTTCTCATCGCGCATCGGTGCAGTGCATCCCTCCAGGTAGCTCACATAGCTTTCCTCATCTGCAACAAGCAGGGTCCTTTCGAACTGGCCTGTGTTGGCAGCGTTGATCCTGAAATAGGTGGAAAGTTCCATGGGACATCGCACCCCTTTGGGGATATAACAAAAAGACCCGTCACTGAATACGGCTGAATTGAGTGCCGCAAAATAGTTATCAGTATAAGGCACAACACTACCCATGTACTTTTTAACCAGGTCGGGGTGATTCCTGACCGCCTCACTCATTGAAGAAAAAATGATCCCCAGTTCGGCAAGTGTTTCGGAAAAGGTGGTCTTGACTGATATACTGTCCATGAC
Organism: uncultured Bacteroides sp.; assembly: GCA_964477295.1. Taxonomy (GTDB): domain Bacteria; phylum Bacteroidota; class Bacteroidia; order Bacteroidales; family SM23-62; genus CAYZEZ01. Next base: position 21,543 of record CAYZEZ010000037.1, read on the forward strand.
GGCATCTACCGCCACACCTGTCAGTCTTTTTTGCTCATCGAGCGGGATACCCAGTTTATTAAAAGTGTCGAGCAATTCCGGGTCTACCTCATCCAGGTTCTCAAGATTAGCTTTTTGCCTGGGTGCTGCATAGTAAATAATATCCTGGTAATCGATAGGAGGAATATTCAAATGGGCCCATTCCGGTATTTTCATCTTCTGCCAGTGGTGAAATGCCTTTAACCTCCATTCGAGCATCCACTCCGGCTCATTTTTCTTTAATGATATCAGTTTAACCGTATCCTCACTCAGTCCTTTTCCAATGGTATCCGTGTCAATGTCCGAGTAAAACCCGAATTTATAGTCCGACCGCGTTACATCATTTAATATTTCATCGTTCTTGTTCATCATCCGGAATCCTCCAAATTTCTATCAGGGAAATGCCCTGTCATCGCTTGCCAACTGCTTATTTAGATTTATTCTAAATAAATACAAATATACTAAATCTAAATTAATTTTGGTCAATTTTACTTTGATTTAACCGTCATATAACA
>CAYZEZ010000038.1:0-18556 GCA_964477295.1 uncultured Bacteroides sp.
CTGTTGAATGCATCAACTCCCAGGTTTATCCCCCTGATGATGTCTTCGGCGTTCGACAGGGCAGCCTCAAAACTCTTCGGGCCGGGATCATCTTCTCCCCATCCCAGGTTCATATTCCCTATTTCAGTAATGAAAAAAGGTTTCCCTTTTCCATGAGCCCAGGAAACCCAGTCGTGAAGGATTTCTTCTCCCTGATCACCGACTCCCGCATAACTATGAATATCATAGGCGCCTGCATAATGATCAAAATCGATGGCGGATGAATCAAAAGGAGGCAGGCTGGTCCAGCCTGGTGCAGATACAGGAATGGCAATCCCCCTTTTTTTTAATTCTTCACCAATCCTTTTCCATGCCGGTGTTACCGGGTCGTCAGCAGGACCATTGCTCCACCAGTATCCCCATGGTCCCCCGGGGGGTTCATTGGCAATGGAAAGATACTTGATGCAGGAATATCCTTTCTCCGTTGTCAGGTAAATCAGCAATTTAGCAATCCCTTGAGCAAAGTCTTCCAGTGAGTTTGGTGCACTCAACAAAGGGTGGACTCCTTCATAGGAATTCCACCCTGTATAATGCCACATTTGTTGCAGGAAAACATCAGCTCCGTTTCTCTCACACCAGTCAAGGATATTATAAAGTGCCAGCATTTCCTCGTTATCCCAGTCGAATTTATCCTTTTCAGGCTCATACATTCGCTGGCTTAACTCAACCCGTAGCCAGTTTAATCCAAGCCATTCAGCGTGTTTATATAACTGCCGCCACACAAGTGTGTCTGAGACAGGGGGATTTCCACCGTACCCACTTCCACGGGGATTAACATCTCTTACAGGATAAGTATACTTATTGTTTTCCAGGGGGATTTCTTTGCTCATGGAATGCCATGAAGCTCCTATCCCACCTTTTAAGGTATGGATTTCTTTTCCTGGATCAACAGTGATTTCGACAGATTCGCCTGAATGAAAGCACGAATACATCAAAACCAGGATGAAAAACCCCGGGATTATTGCTTTCATGGGCTCCTTACCTGTATGCTGATATTAACTATTCAATGATAAGCTGTTGTGTTGACGTTTTTCCTGAGTTATTTTCAAGGATTATTAAATATGTACCCGGCACAAGTTCTGATACATTCACATTTGTATTATTTGATCCGATATTAGTAATATTCATTATTTCCTGTCCCAGTATATTGTGGATCCTTATCGTGGATATCTGGTCCCTGGCAGTAATCTGCAGGACATCCCTGGCAGGATTCGGGAATACCTCAAAAGATGGCAATGGACGATCATCTATAGCGCCTGGCTCACCTGTACCTTCTGCAAAATCATCAAAATATGCAATATCGTTATAGCTGCCCATCCCAATCTTGCCTTCAACACCCAGTGCAGCATCCGTAACCGACATGTATTCAACATCATCAATATATGCTGTAACGGTAGTACCACTCCTGACCAGCCGGTAATCATGGTAATTTGTGTCTGCTAATGCGGGAGTGGCATTCAAGGCTCCAATTTCCGTGACCGTACCTCCGTCCGCAGGATCTACCTGATAAAATCCGTTTATGTCTTCACCTGTGAAGCGCATATAGCTATAGTCCAATGCATCTTCATATCCGAATACAACAATAAAATCTGCTTTTGGGTCCAATACGTCGCTCTTGAGCTTATTAAGTTTGGTCTTAACGCTGACATCAAAGTCCCCGAAGGATTCCGAATTATAAATGGCCAGTCCGCCCGGTGTGCCATTAATTGGCGGAGGTCTGTCCGTCATGACAAGACGGGCATCATCTTCATCATCCGAAACAGCCCATGACCTGAATTTATCCGGAGTCCTGGTGTAGCTACCTATATCCCCGAAACCTACAACATCGCTAAATTCGGTTGGCTGAGTTGGACCGATATAAAAAATAATCTGGGAAGCTGCCTGGTTTATTCCTGTGACCGGATCAATTACACCATTAGTTGCTTCCTTTGCATAGAATCCCAACCATACCTTTGGGCTTGTAACCAGATCGTATTCTTTAATATATGGTTCAAACCTGAGCGTTAAAATTTTGTTTCCTTCTGCACCCAATTCATAAAGAACGGCTGAAGTCACATCGAATTCTTCAAACGATTGTCCGCCACCGCAAAGTGGATTTGTCTTTATTAAAGTGTAGTTATCTTCATTCTCAAAATCCATGGCCACTGCATCGTTCCATGTAAGTCCGCCCTCGGTAGACAAATTAGTCCTGTTTCCATTTCCCTCTTCCCACTCATCAATATCCATCAAATGATAGCAATTATATCCATTCCCGGTATTATTTGATACCTTCATTACAATTCCGGCATAAAGCAGTTCCTCTCCATCAGGTATGACAAGTCCGGAAAGGTCCCATTTGGCCCATGATTCAAAATAAGACATTAAGGTCACGTCACCGTCATCGAAATTACAGATATTCTGGCTGCCCATAGCGCCTAAATTTCGGGTGGCAAGATCTCCGTCAGGCTGGCCGGTCCCACTTCCAAGGGTTATATCTGCATCACACATCAGTGTATCCATTGTTATCTGTGAATGAACCGTTGTCAATAATAATAAACCTGCAGAAAACAATAAGCATGTTTTCCTAATAATAGAGTTTTTCATGATTTAATCTTTTTAGTTTGACGTTTAATTATTTTGAATTGAAACCGGACCCATAAGGCCTGATTCAAGCAGTGGTGAATCCTTCCAGGGGACCCTGGTCTGCCAGTTTGGACCCGTAATGTTTGTTTTTGTAAGTCTTTCGTTCATTGGCAGTTGACTATCTCTAACCAGCCGGTTATTCCATGTATTGGCTACTTCAATGGTCAGCTGGTTTTCACCTGGCTGTGCAACACCTGAAATATCAACCTGGTATGGCGGTTTCCAGAGAATGCCCAGGCTTTCCCCATTTATGTAGACTTCAGCAACCTCTTTTACTTCTCCCAGGTTCAGCCGGATGATGGTTTCCCGGTTTGTTATTTCCTCCGGAATATTAATTGTTTTATGGTATGTGGCAATACCTGAGAAATATTTGATGCCGGATTCTTTAGATTCAGTCCAGCTAATTAATTCAGGTAATGTGGTTTTATCCGGGGCACCCCAACCCGGTGTAAAATCAATTTCCCAGGGACCTTTAATAATCAACTCTTCATCCGGGATGAATGGTTTCGCAGTATATTCTGCAGACCTGTATTGTTCCCTGGTGGCATGCTCCCTGAATACCACGAATAATGAACCGTGTTTTTCCAGTAGAAGAGGGATGGTGGTGTTTATGCCATCTTCGTCATACATTGCGACTGTCTGGATGGCACCTGTTTCAGGGTTCCAGATTTCAGGGACTTTCCCGCTAACCCTGAATATACCGTCAATGATTTCCGCACCGTTGCTTTTATTGCTTAAAAAATAAATTTCTTCTCCTGCTGTGCGACGGTGAATGAAATCCATATTTATTGAATCACTCCCTCCAGAATAGCTGAAATCCGGACCTATTCCCCGTTGTAGAAGCACCTGTTTGATGTTTTTGGTCCATATCACACGGCCCTCTCCATAATGGTTTTCAGCCACTGTTTTTCCATTGGTTTCCCCCCAGAGTTTATCGGCAAGTTCAAGGATCTGTTTATCCTTTTTGGTAAAATCTTTTAATCCATCCGATCGTATCGGCTTTTTGCCGACAATTGTTGCTCCCCTGCTGACCAGATCTTCGAGCTTTTTCAACACATCAATATCGGCGTGATCCTGATCCGGCAATACGAGGATTTCATAGGTCTGGCCATCAGGCAGGACCAGCTTTCCATCTTTTACATTGAGTCGGGTAAGGATCACCTCACTGTTGGTTACATCATAATCAAATCCAAACCCGAGGTTGGGATCAATATGTTTGGGTTTTACGAAGTTAGGTGCCTGGTCACCGTAGTAATAAAGTACATCTCCTACGAAATTTCCTTGCTGAAGCAGGAAGCAGCTCCTGGCAAGGTAATCGGTGAAAGCCCTTGATTTAGGCCACCAGACGCGTGTAGAATTAAAATGGGTCCCTGCATGATAAACAAATCCCGGGATCCCGGCATCCGGGGTGGTATGCGGTGAGGTATGATATATGAAACGGTTCAGACCTTCACACATAGCCATGTCGGCAAGCGGTTTAAGCTCAGCTGGTCCTTCCTGCCAGTGCAGGAAGCTGGTGAATGATTCTCCCTGAACTTCCTTTTTTCCGTAAATATGTGCAGCACATGATATTTCTTTAACCAATTGCATGACATCAAATCCAAATTCATCGAAGCGCTGATGTTTGTACCAGAATTCACCACGTGGGATATCAAGCACACCCAGTGCCCTCAGGGCGTCGACAGGTACATTATGTATGGGAGCTCCGGGACCTCCTGATTCAGAGCACAATTTGATTCCGTAAGGATTAATTATTTCCCTGCCCCGTAAATAGAGATTTTCGATTAACAGGTCGGAAAGTGTCTGGCGGTAATCGTATATAAACCGTTCTGAAATATCTGTATTTTGAATAATCTTTCCCTGAAGTATAGGCAGGTATGGTGTCATATCATAGCCACGCCGCTGTTCAAACTCTTCAATCATTTTTGGTGTCCAGACAAATCCAACAACTTCATAGCTGCATAAGTAAAAATATTTGATGGGTGTCTTGCCTATATCTCCAAGTTTGTCTTGCAGTCGGTCTAAAAAATAGTTGAAATGAAAATCAGTGGCTTCAGGATTGAAATGATCCATGCTTCGTCCGACTGAGTTCGGGCTAGGACATTTTAATGGTTCACCGGTATTGGTGCAGACATACCGGGTGATTTCCCATTTTCCATCAGGTATTTCCCAGGATAGCCTTCCCTGGTCATCCATCTGTTCAGACAGAATATGCACCATAGAAAGGTCTTTAATATTATTCCCTTCATTGCCAGGAATGGCCAGTACTGCAACATCTTTATAAAATACTGGTAATCCTTCTGCATTCTTTTCTATTAATAGTGGCTGGCCTTTATTGTCAAGCTCGGGAAGTTCCGGGAAGGGCAAAACATCTTCATATTTCCCTGGCCCTTCAACCGCTATTGATGTCTCATACAGGGCCATGGAACCGTGTTCAGGCTTTATCCAGCTGCCTCCCGCATCCCAGCTGCTTGAAAGAATCAATCCAAGCTCCATTTCAAGTCTTTCGGCTTCCCTGACAGCATGGCTGATGGCTTCGAGGCACTCATCTCCCATGAATTCAGGACCGGCCGGCACTATACCATCCGGATTTTCGACAGCGCCGATATCGAAAATATCAAAGCCTGCCATTCCCTGGGCTTTGGCTTCTTCGAGCTCAATGGTCAACCGACCCAGGTCAAAATTGCCATTCATCCAGTCCCAGTAGCCTTTAGGACGTACATTAACAGGGGGATCAATAAATCCTTCTTCCAGGGTAACAGAACCGGATTCTTTGCCGGAAGATTTCTTATGATCTGTGCATCCCACAACAGCAATGAGAAGTATAAACAAGAAATTGATTATTTTTTTCATTTGGATATAGGATTAATCCAGGTGAATACGCCATGTCTCCAGCATAGTACCATCGAACCAGTCGTTGTATCCCCCGCCAGTAATATAGACGTATCCATCATGTGCAATGGCGGAAATGGAGACAAAATTATGCGGAAGCAAGCCCCAGAGCATCCAGTGCCCGACTTCCGGATCATACACATATACCTCATCCTGGGCACGAATGCCTTCGGGCTTGCTCGAATCCACACCATTGAATGTATAGATCTTTCCGTTCCAGTTAAAAGTAGACCATTCCAGGTGAGACCTTGGTTTGGGAAGATCGGGTCCTTCACGCCATGAATCTGTTTCAGGGTTATAGACCTGTACCCATGGACGGTCGCCCGTATGGGCATGCTCAATTTCCCCTCCAATAATCCATATCTCGCCCTGGAATTCAATACCGGCTGCATGTACAACCGGTTTAGGCAGCACACTTGCTTTCTTCCAGCCTTTCTTCTCCTTTTTCAAATCAAGCACATAGTGGTGATCCATGGTGAGTTTTTTACCCTGGGCACCCCCAATCACATGCAATTTATCATTAACAATAACAGCCGGCCCACCCCAGCTCACTTTCGGCAAGTCGGGTCCGGAACGCCATTCACCGGTGGCTTTATTATAGACATTAACGGATTTAACACCTGTATTATCATTGTCTGGTTTTCCTCCGCAGATCCATACCTCATCTCCATATATCGAAGCATTGGTTGTAAAATGATGGACATATCCGGTCCATGTTTCTTCCAGGTTCCAGCTGTTTCTCTCCATATTATAGGACAGTATGTCAGGCGATCCACCGGTATGGTTCGCTATCCCGCCGAAGATGTAGATTTTGTCCCCATGAATAAAACTGGCATGTTCTCCTTTTTTTTCAGGCATATCTGCTAATCGCTCCCACTTTCTCGTCCCAAGGGATGATTTATTCTCGAGGATAATCACCGGATTGTCCCTGGAATAAGACCTGGGACCCACAATATCCAAATCGCCATCATGTCCCAGGTCGCCCACCATCCCGTAATACATTCCGTATTCAGGATCTATTTCCTTTTTTGTCCAGGTTAAACCGGTTCCATCATTCAGCCAAAGGTAGATCCCCTTTTTACCAAAAGATAACCCGACAAACACATCATTGTCACCATCCATATCGAAATCACAGGTAAGTGCCTGGTGATTGGCAGTAAAATGGTCCTCAATGATATGCCTGGTCCACGGTTGCGTCCTTGGATCTTCAGGCAGGTCATACCATGCAAGATACACCTCTCCTCCTTCAGCTCCAGAAACCAGCAAATCCTTTTTACCATCTCCGTTCAGATCGGCATAAGCATTCTTTGACGAATTGGATAAGTTTCCTTCCTTGTTAATCCAGTTCTTATCAAATATAACCTGCTGATATACACCTTTCCTGGGGATTTCTCCAAACAGTACATAGCCATTCAGAACAATATCGGCGATCTTATCATGGTCGAGATCCGCGACATTCATTCCTTCCCTTCTGGGTAGACCAGGAAGTTTTAGGACTTGCCAGTCATCCGGTGAATTCTGAAAACAGAGAAGAAGCTCATTATTATTTCCCAGGTGCCTCACGACCACGTCGATCTTATCATCTTCATCCAGAAAGGCTGCTTTGACATCACCCAGATGCATTCCATCTGCTATATCGGAGTCAATTACATGTTTTTTCCATACCGTAGTTGCACTTCCGGTTGGCACAAAAGGATTCTCAAACCAATATAGATTGGCCGGCAGTGGAAGATTACCTGAATGTTTATCCTCGGGAAGGATCAGGTCCATGTCACCATCTTTATCTATATCGGCAAATTCAGAATCACCGATAAAAGGTCCGGGATGGAAGCCAGGATCAAAATCATGCTTAATCCAGCCAGGTGCCTGGTACCATGCAAATAATTGTCTTCCGTTGGCATGCTTCCCCCCCTCAAACGCAGCGATATCAGGCAACCGGTCATTGTTCAGATCGACAATATTTACCGTGGTAACCCCATGGATTTCAGGATCCAGAACAGAAATCTCAAAATCCTGACAGTATAACAGTGTAAAACTGATTAAGAATATGAAGAAGGAAACCCCAGCCAGTATTAATCTTCTTATATTACCTGACAACAATTTTTTGTGTTGCATTACTGCCTTTTTCAGGGTAAATATTAATAAAATAAATTCCAGATTCGAGATCTGAGATATTTATAGTGACTGATCCGGAGTTAATGCTGCTAATCCTTCTTACCTGCTGTCCAAGGATATTTTGAATTGTAATTGCCTGAATTTCCCTTTCTGATACAATATTTAATACACTGCCAGCAGGATTAGGAAATACTTTTGTGGTTAACTTAAATTGATCATTTATTGAAATGGGTTCACCGGCACCTTCCTTGAAATCATCAAAAATTGCAATATCATTATAGGAACCTATGCCGATTTTTCCTGATGTTCCCAACCCTGGGTCATCAACCGAAATATATTCAACGTCATCGATATATAGTGTGACAGAAGTTCCAGTCCTGACCAACCTGTAATTATGATACAGAGTATCAGTTACTGCCGGATTGGCATTTAAGTCACCAACTTCAGTATTGGTCCCATCATCCGAAGGATCCACAGTGTAGAATCCATTGATATCTTCCCCCGTAATCCGCATATAGGAATAGTCCAGAAGCCCTTTGTAGCCAAATACAATAATAAAATCAGCCTTCGGATCGAGGGCATCACCCTTCATCTTATTGAGTTTAGCTTTAACGCTGATATCAAAGTCATCATAGGTATCCCCATCATATATTGCATAACCTCCCGGTGTACCACTGATTGGGGCTGGCCTTTCGTTAAGGATAAGACGGGTATCGCCCTCGTCCTCGTCTACAACAAAGATACCCACTTCATTATACCAGTATCTTTTATCAGCACTACTGCTAATGAATGTTGTATAGTTCTTGATATTCCCAAAACCTTCAATATCACTGAAAACTGAATCAGGGATAAGACCATAATAAACATGAAGCCTTGGAGGATCCCATCCGTACTCCCAGGAGGTCGGATCGGTGATATTTAACATATCTCTCGAACCGGCGGCATAAAACGACTCTGCCAGGTTATCGATCCTGATGGTCATAAACTCATCCCCGGCTTCAAATTCTGATAACAGGGCTCGGGTAACATCCAGGCTGAGAAATGACGCATTCCCGCCGGTAAATGAGGTGCGATCCAATGTATCGGTGTATTCCACACCAAAATCAGGGGCTTCTGCAACCGGGATTGTGGCATCTTCATTCCAATTGTCATTTGCTACATGAAGAACGACAAAATCAGGCATATCTGGTCCCCCGTTGGTGGTAGTCGATACTTTAACTTTAGCAGACAGAATCATCATGCCATCTAGTAAAACCAGGCTGTCTTTAACATTAAACTTGATGTAAGTATCGTACGATGCAGGATTATCAAGGGTGGTATTCGCCATCCTTATCTGGGTTTTATGGCCAACATCAGTATTGTTATGACCACTTCCGATGTCGGTGTCATGTGTGGAAATAATAGTCACTTCACCCATTATTTGTGCCTGCAAAGTAAGAATTTGCCCACCGGTGAACAGAGCAAAAAGGCAGATTACTTTAAAAAAGTAGAATTTTGTTTTCATAAGTATTGGATTTAATGATTGGTTGAATAATATATACATTGATTATATTGATTTGATCCGTTTTTCATAGAAAATAGTGAATTTGATTTTCTTTCCGTAATTTTTATTTAAACGCTAAATTGATTTGGCAATACTTTTCCGGTTTTCAACGGCACATAATTATCATGAATCATTTGGGGATCATACAATTTTCCACTTAACCGCCAAATAAATCATTTAACTGCCTGGAATACAGATATTTGCATAATAAATATACAATATTATTTATATATTTATATAAAATATTGCCAGTTTTTGAACAAGTTTTCTTCTGATACTAAAATTCAAATACACTTAGTTTCGTTTAACCAGGTCATCCACATCGTTTTTCTATAAAACCAGCAATTATGAAATTACATCTGTATTGTTTACTGTTCCTGTTATTGTTGACAGGTTCCATGACCTTTTCACAGGAATCTGAAGTAAAGACTTACACTGGCCATGTAACCATACCTACCTATCCCTGGACAGAGACAATGGATATCAATCCACAGTTCAGGTGGACCAATAAGTCACATTATTCTCCCAATCCGTCCATTTATCCATATGCCATGTGTGATAACCTGAGTCAGGAGATTTCAGACCGCACATACAAAACCATGATCATTGAAAATGAATTCCTGAAAGTTACTGTTATTCCGGAACTCGGAGGTCATGTTCATGCAGTCCTGGATAAAACAACGGGTGAAAACATGCTGTATGAGAACCAGGTGATCAAACCATCCCTGATTGGCATGGCTGGTGCATGGGCCTCGGGTGGAATAGAATTTAATACAGGCCCGAACGGCCATACCGTAACTGCAATGTCGCCTGTTGAGGTTACCTTTGTCGACTATCCTGATGGCAGCAAAGCCATTGCGATCGGTAATGTGGAGCAGGTATTTCATACTCAATGGGTGGCTGTCGTCAGATTGAGGCCTGGCAGGTCATATATCGAAGAAACTATCAGGATTTATAATCCGACAAACAACAAACACATGTATTATTTCTGGAATTGTGTGGCATATCCTGATAATGATGCCACTCAATATATTTATCCCATCAGCATGTTCCAGGATCACTGGGGAAGAAACTTTACTCCCTATCCGGTAGATAATTCAGGAATAGACAGGTCGTGGCTGAAGAATGCGTATGACCCGGGTGGATTTTTTGCCTACAAGTGCAATCAGGATTTCTTCGGGGCATTTGATCACGATAAGAACCGGGGAGTAATTGCTTATGCAAATCACTATGAGCTGGAAGGCAAAAAGACCTGGACATGGGGAAGGAGCCAGTGGGGTAACCGGGCGTCTGCAAGTCTGACGGATGACGGAAGCCATTACCTGGAATTACAAACCGGCCCTTTCCCTACCCAATCGGAATATGGAGCGCTGGATCCTCACCAGACAATTGAATGGCAGGAATGGTGGTACCCGGTGCATGGAACCGATGGTGTATACTTTTCCAATAAGGATGTTACTGTAAACATAAAGAAGGAAGATAAAACGCTTAAATTGCTTGTGACCGGAACCTCAATAAGGGATGCTGTTTGCAATATCGAGGGTTTGGGAAAAGAGAATATATCAATTGTTCCCGGCGAGTCGAGTTCGTTTGAAATAAAATCAGGGAAACAGGCAAAGCCCTATTCCATAGTTATATCCTCCGGGGAGAAATTGCTTGCTGAATTTACCTATCCGCTTGATATACCGGAACATAAACCTGGTGAAATTGCCGGTGAAAAATATTCAGAAAACACAGCTTCAGGGTGTTGGCTGAAAGGATTGCATCGCGATAAAGAAGGGGGTACACATGAGGCCATCAGGTTATATATAAAGGCCATCGAACTGGATCCAAATTTTGCTCCGGCCATGGCTTCGCTGGGTGAACTTAAATTACATGCTGGCGAATATGAGAAGGCGAAGGAGCTTCTGGAAAAAAGCATTCATCTGAATATAAATGATGGATGGGCAAAGTATTATCTTGCCCAGGCCTACCTGGAATTGGGCGAAGTTGAAGAAGGACTTGTCATGGCATATAAAGCCGCCCTGTTACCTGAGACCGTATCCCAGGGATTCAACCTGGCAGGATCAATCCACCTCAGGAAAGGTGAATTCGGGAAAGCCATCAACCCTTTAAAACGTGCCATCGAAATGAATGGCCAGGACTTGAACAGCCGCAACTTGCTGGCCTTTGCACTTTGGAAAACAGGTGATAAAGATGGTGCAAAGGAACAGATTGCAAGAGTTCTCAAACATGATCCACTTGATAACTATATTGGTATAATCGCTGACTTTATGGGTGAAAATGATGGTGGAGTATACACCAGGATTGCCGGAAGGAAAGATGAAGTGATGGATGCCGTTGATTTTTTCCTGTCGGCAGGTTTAATAAAAGAAGCCGGTTCTGTAATCGAAAAATACTATCTGGATGCCGATGACCGGGAACCCTCCCCTATGATTTACTACTATTATGGTATTTTAAAGAATGATTTGAAGAGTCTGGATTTAGCTTTTAATATGAATCCTGATTATGTGTGGCCTACCCTGCGATCCAGTTTCAGTATACTTGATGAGGTGATCAACAGAAATCCAAACGACTGGAAAGCCAGGTTATATCTTGGAAATTTAATGTTTGAGAGAAGCAGGAAAGAGGATGCTGTAAAAATGTGGAAAGAAGCCATTGTCATTGATGATTCATATAGCGTACTTCACAGAAACCTTGGACTCATCGAGTGGAAAATAGAAAACAATCCCTGGCAGGCTATCCTGCACTACGAGAAAGCTTTGGAGTGTAACCCTCAAGACTTTACCCTGTATCGTGACCTGGGCATGCTGTATATTAATGAAACAAACCAGTATATTCAGGCCATCAGGCTTTTGGAGAATGCCAGGAAGATGGGATGTGTGCGGGGTGATATTGCCACTCTCCTTGGCCAGGCATATAACCATACAGGTGAATATCAAAAAACAATTGAATTGCTTGCGGCCAACACATATTCAAATTTTGAAGGCCATCTGGGAATCAACCAGGTTTATACTGCTGCACGAATTGGACTGGGTAGCGAACGGTTTAATGAAGGAAACTACAAAGAAGCGCTGGAAGAATACAGTGAATCCATCATAATACCACTCAACCTTGGCCCGGGACAAATGAGTGATCTTCCCCATTGTGAAAGCCTTTATCTCATCGGGCGTGCACTTGAGAAACTGGACAGGATGGAGGAGGCAAAAACTTCCTTTGAACTGGCGGCTAAGCGGGCTAACAGGGGCGATGACAGGAACAGGAAGTTCGGGGAGGAGGCCCGGGCGAGATTAAAATCAATAAATTGAAACAACTACCCAATAAAATTTACTATGGAAAAATCAGCACTGAGAATTATAACTGTCTTTTGCCTCGTTTTTGCCATTCTGATTTTATCTTCTTGTAAACAAAAGCAACCACAATCGGAAAAATCCGCCTTATATGAGCATATTGTCCTTGACAGTGTCAAAGGACAGCCCTGTGTCGGAGACATTAATAATGATGGAGTTAATGATATAATAAAGAAAGGTGATCCTGGTAAAGAACCACTTGTATGGTTTAAATGGACAAAAGAAAATGGTCCCGAAAAACATATTTTATCCTTTGATATGCCTCTGAGCTGCGATCGGATTGACCTTGGGGATATAGACCTTGATGGGGATCTCGATTTAGTAGCAGGGTTAACAGAAAATGAAGAATTTTATATCGGCTGGATTGAGAATCCTATGCCAGATGCAGATCCGGAAGGATTCGAATCATGGGTATATCATAAGGTTGCCAGGCATGAAGGATATATAAAAGATATTAAGGTCACGGATTTCAATCATGACGGGAAGCCGGATATTGTTACACGGGCTCATGAACAGACCGTAATTCATTTCCAGGAAACGCCACTCGACTGGACAGACAGGAAAGTGCTTCATCATGAATCGCATGAAGGTATGGATATCATCGATATGGATAACGATGGTGATCCGGATATTATCCTGAACGGATTCTGGTTTGAAACACCAGAAGATCCATTGCGGAGCGATTTCCAAAAGCACATCTACGATTCACTATGGTTCACCCCTGTTGACAGCTCATGGAGGGATAACAATTCTTCAGTCAAGGTAGCGAATGTAATGGGCTCTCCAATTCCCGAAATACTAATATCCAATTCAGAACTGCCAGGATATCCAATCTCAATGTATACGGTTAATACAATTGAGGAATTAAAAAACGATAAATGGACAGAAATCAGGATAGCTGAACAGTATGATTTTTGCCAGACGCTCGATGCAGGTGATATTGATAATGACGGTGATGTAGATGTGCTGGCAGCAAAGTTTAAGAGGGAACCAGGGCACCCCAGATGGTCAAACAGCCCACCCTACCCGGTTTCGGTTTTTTATAATGTGTCAGGAAGTGGGCTGTCATGGAAGGAAGAAATCCTCTCCGACAGCGGAATGTATGCAGGTGTACTGGGTGATGCAGGTAGTGATGGCGACCTTGACATCATAGGTTCGAGAAGCTATTTTGTCGGGCCATTAAATATGTGGGAAAACAAAATCTCAGATTAGTCAATTATTATTTTGTAGATTAAAGAATATGGATCGAAGAAAATTTATAACCAGAACATCATTAACAGCAGGTGCTGCATTATTTTCATTTCCATTGATTAAGGCTATACCAAAGCTTCCTGAACTTGACCGGATCGGACTTACAACAGTACTTTTTCGTAATCATTTTAAGAGTACAGCTCCGGATCACAATCCTGTCGATATAGAATTGATCCTGGAAAATATCCCGGTATATTTTAGTACCCGCTTTGGCGTTAAATATGTGGAACTATGGTCCCGTCATTTTGAATCCCGGGATCAGGCCTATCTGAAAAAACTTAAAAAGTCATTTACAGATGCGGGATCAAAATTAATCGACATCCAGGTAGATACTAAATATGACATGTCTGATCCTGACCTGGAAAAGCGGAAGTCGGCTATTACAGAAATGAAAGATTGGATTAATATTGGATCTGAACTTGGAACAAAATTCATTCGGTTAAGCAGCATGAAAAAATCATTAGACCATGCAATTGAGTCAATTGGTATTGTGAATAAATATGCTGAATCTGAAGGCATTATTGCGCTTGTCGAAAATCATAATGATCTTTTTTCCGACGTGTCAAACCATTTAAGTGTAGTGGATCGAGTAAAAAGCAAAAATTTAGGCCTTCTGGCCGATTTTGGAAATTATAGCGGAGATGTGGATCGATATAAGGCTCTCGGGCAGATTGCACCTTTTACAAAGCTCATTTCAGCAAAGACAATTGATTTTAATAACCAAATGGAGCATGTCTCATATGATTATTCAAAATGTATAAGAATTTTTGAAGAGTCGGGCTACAAAGGAATTTATTCACTTGAACAATGGGGAAAACTACCCGGTAATGATTACGCAGAGAAAATAGCAGATTGGATGATTGACCAGACTCAAAATAATCTCAACACGTAAAATCTTCAATATGCATTAAGGATGAAATGGATTACATGAACATTATGACACCCCAATTTAATTACTATATCCTAAGATACATTAATCATTGATAGAGCTACCTGCCATTCCCTTTTTTGGCAATAATGAAATAGCTATAACTCCTATTATGGCAAGTAATATCAATGCGGTAAATCCCGTAACATAACTATCACTCCGATCCCTGAGCCATCCCACAAGCATGGGGGAAAGTGCCTCACCCAACACATCAGCGGAAATTACAATTCCCATGACACGACCCAGTATCCTCACACCAAACAATTCTGCTGCCATCAGGGGAATGATCATGTAATCACCTCCCAGGGCAATCCCGAAAATTATGGCAAACACATAGATAACTCCTGGTATAGAGGCTCCATATAGCAAAGGGATTGCGCAGGATACAAGGGTAAAAATCAGGATCATCACATATTTCTTCGGAAGTTTATCGGCCAGCCAGCCCATGAACATACGACCAAAGATACTCGATGCCAGCACGATGGACATGATTCTTGCAGACAGGTTTTGTGCATATTCCAGGTCAAACGTAAAAAATAATTTAAGATTCTGGGTTGTACCGCTCACAGCAGCAATGGAGCACATGCTTCCAATCAATAGCAGATAAACATTACGTTTCTTAAGGACCGACTTAAACGAAATAGCAGATTTCTCAGTTTGAGACACAGTTGAACTGCTTTGAGGATTATCATGAATAAACCAGATTATTGGCCAGGCAATAATGATCATCAGGATGCCGAGGATCATTAAAGCATCGTGCCAGCCAAATAACTGGATGAGCCAATTTGCGAGGAGTGGCACAAGCATCCCGCCAACACCGATCCCAATGTATGCAAATCCCATCGCTTTTCCCCGGGAATCTTTAAACCACCTGGAAATCAGCACCTGGTTCGGAAGTGGGCCTCCCGACATGTATGCCAGGGCGTTGAGGAAATAGAAGAAATAAAAAATCCAAAGGTTAGTCATTCTGCTCAGTCCTATCAAGGCTGCTCCTCCAAGCAGGATACCAACTAACATTACACGGCGGGGACCCACTCTGTCGACGATCCACCCGGCAAGAAATGCAAACATGCAAACAAATATTTTTCCAACAGCATTCCCGGAAGTTACCATTGCACGTGTCCATCCAAATTCCTCTATCCAGAAATCATAGAAAAATGGTAAACCATAGAAGGCGATGCCAACGATTGAAAATAAGCTCAAGAACCCGGTTGCTCCGATTTTAAGACGTTCGATTTTATTATTCCTGATCATTTTATTTGAAAGAGTTAACAATGTATTCTTTGACTGTCCTTAGGGTGTTAGCCGAAACCCCAGGTGGAAGAATGCCTGTCCCGATGATAAAATTAGTGTAATAATTCAAAGAATGAAGCAATTTATCGACAACTGTTATTAGTTGTTCGGAATTACTATCAGCGAATGGAGCAGGAGGCAGATTTACACGGAAAATTGTATCAGGATATTCCTGGAAAACAGTTTTGATTTCCTCCGGGGGGATCGTAAAATCCAGTAAAAACTGGTTAGCGCCGGTTGAGAGGATATCATGCAAAATAGGCCGCGTATCCCCCCCGACAATAAGGGTTCGTTGTTGAACTCTCATATACTCCAGCAAATCGAAAATTTCTTTATGGAACGGCAGTACCAGGTCGTGATAGGTTTGTGGTGACAAAAGGGGTGGAGATACAAATGAATCGAATACAACTACGCCGGCACCAATATCTCCAAGTGCCTTTGCATAGATTTTTATTGTCTCTGTGCAGAATCTCAGTAATGGAACAAGTCCCTCCGGATCCATTAATGACTCCATGAGCAATTTTTCCTTAGGGTAGATTTTGGTCGCCATTGAGAAGGGACCCGAAATGCCTCCACGCACCGGTATGCAATGTCCATATTTCTGCAGCATGGCTTGTGCAGCCTGTATATATATCCCCATCCTGCCAGCTATCTGTTCAAGGCCTTTCAGATCATCCACACGGGATGTACTGCTCAACAGAGGTTTTGCGATCTCAGGCATCCAGATGCCTGGATCGCGATTTACTTTGCACCCCACAGCCTCCGCCTCAATGTTGTAAATATCATAAGCTGAGGTTAAAGCATCAGCATCGAGTTGTTCAACTTCAAATGTGAGTGCATCAATTATTTCCTGTTTATTTTGTCCAAAAGTATGAGAAGACGATTGTACAAAAGCTGGTTTCAAATCATAGATTGCGGGCATGAAAGGAGGCCGGTCAATTTCTTTTCCGGCTAACAGGTTTTCAAGTCTCTCCAATGCCGTCATTGTACAATGAATCCTAAGAGTTTCCAGGGCTCCCTGTAATCATAATGCAACAACTCATTGGTTCCGAGAACAGATGGACTGGCCAGGGCATTTATACCTACTGCAATTCCGGCTGTAACAAGTGATGATTTATCAATAAAGTCTCTTCTTGAAATGACCTTTTCTTTCATGATATATTAATTTAGTGGTCTATTCCTCCTGAAAGTTATGAAGATATTTAAGATTGACTGTACTATCATGCATTTAAATGCCAATTATATGGTAATTTTGATATTGGATCCAATATACTTTTGCTAAGATGAAAAGTATTCTTTTTGTTCTCCTGATAGCAGGCATATTAACACAGAGTTGTACACAAAAGAAGACCCCTTTTGAGGCCAACTATGACGAATCAAAAGTGCCAGCCTATACACTTCCGCCCATATTGGATGGATCTGATTGGCAGACTGAACGCCGGCCTGCAATTCAATCCCTTTTTGAACAGGAAGTCTACGGCAAGGTTCCTGAATTTAATTATACTGAAGAATTTGAATTACTTGACAGAGACCCCATGGCATTGGATGGCAAGGCCATCAGGAAGCAGGTGAATATCAGAATCAGCTCCGGGGATAAATTTCTTGATGTTCATTTACTTATTTATCAACCAGTGAATGTTGAGATAGCACCGGTATTTGTGGGATACAATTTTTATGGGAACCACACCATCCATCCCGATACAAATATCCTGCTGGCTCAAAGCTGGGTTATAAACAATGAGGAGTTCCATATAACAGAAAACAAGGCTACTCCTGAGTCCAGGGGTGTCAGGTCACACAGGTGGCCAGTTGAGCTGATCATCGAAAACGGATATGCCTTGGCTACTGTACACTACGGTGATATCGATCCCGATTTTGATGATGGATTCGTAAATGGGATTCACGGTATAGTTTCGGATAATCCGCCCGCTCCTGATGAGTGGGGATCTATTGGAGCCTGGTCCTGGGGCCTCAGCCGGATAATGGATTATTTTGAACAGGATCCGGAAATCGATCAGAACAGGTCAATAGTGATCGGTCATTCAAGGTTAGGCAAAACCTCTTTGTGGGCCGGCGCTACGGACACAAGGTTCAGTATGGTTATATCCAATAACTCGGGATGTGGAGGTGCTGCTCTATCCCGAAGACAATACGGAGAAACAGTAGAAAGAATCAACACCCAGTTTCCACACTGGTTCTGTGATAATTATGAAAAATACAACAGGAAGGAGGATAAGTGTCTGGTCGACCAGCACATGCTGATCGCACTTATTGCTCCCCGGCCAGTTTATGTGGCTAGTGCTACGGAAGATCAATGGGCCGATCCGAGAGGGGAATTCCTGGCACTCTGTGCTGCAGATACGGTTTATAAATACCTGGGAACAACAGGGATGAGAAGCAAAATCATGCCTGAACCGGATGAACCGCTGGATTTCGGGACCATCGGGTACCATATCAGGACAGGTAAGCACGACATCACTGCCTGGGACTGGCAGCAGTATATCAACTTTGCCGATTTCCATT
>CAYZEZ010000038.1:18656-21902 GCA_964477295.1 uncultured Bacteroides sp.
CACGACATCACTGCCTGGGACTGGCAGCAGTATATCAACTTTGCCGATTTCCATTTAAAGAGTAAATAGCATCCACTAAATGAGCAAAATAATGGCAAAGCCAAAAATTAAGGTTCCGCTTGATCCAACAGACAAATTCATTGAAATGGTTGGATTGGTTGCTATATTGATCCTGATAGGGCTTCCTTTTTTTTATTTTGACAAATTGCCTGAATCCATTCCGCAACATTTCGGATTGAATGGAAAACCTGACCATTTTGGCGACAAGGGATTGTTATGGGGTATGCCTATGATTGGAGCATCTTTGTATGCAATGTTGTCAGTATTCAACAAATACCCTCACATTTTCAGTTACCCTAAAAAAATTACGGAAGAAAATGCGTTCAGCCTTTACAGAATCGCTACAAAAATGTTACGGTTATTAAATACCTCTGTTGCCTGTTTTTTTGCTTATAGTACCTACACTGTTATACAGACTGCACTGGGGAACCAGAAAGAAATAGGCAGTTACTCTATACTTTTTTTTATGACTTTAATTTTTGGACCAATTATATATTATATGTATAAATTAATCAGGGGAAAATAATTACACCACACCATTGGAAGAATGGACTGGCAGGTCCTTTAATTATGCCTCTGAAAAATACCCTGGAGATGAGAACATTATTAAGCGTACTTGTTTTTTTACTTGTTTTTTTTCAGGGCTGCAGAGCCCAGGAACAAAACCTGAAAAACAGGCAGGCGGTGGTGGCCGGTGCATTTTATCCAGGTGATAAAAACACCCTTAGTGCTAACCTGGAAGATTTGTTTAAACAGGCTATACAAAATCAGCAAAATGGCGCCGTACTTGCTATATTGGCTCCACATGCCGGTTATCCGTATTCAGGTATCGTTGCTGCATCAAGTTACAACCAGATCGATCCTAATAAAGAATACAAGAATATTTTTATTTTGGGATCTTCCCATCGAGCCGCATATGAAGGAGCTTCCATTTACAACCTGGGAAATTATGAAACCCCGTTGGGTGAGGTTAAGGTTAACCTGGACCTGGCCAATAAACTGATTGATGAGAACAAGTTCATTACCTTTAATCAGTATGCCCATTCTCAGGAGCACAGCCTGGAAGTCCAGTTACCCTTTCTGCAATACAAATTAAAGAAGGATTTTCAGATCGTACCGGTATTGCTGGGTACTCATTCACCAGAAACCTGTTATGAGATCGCAAAAGCGCTTTACCCCTGGTTCAATGAGGATAACCTATTCATTATCAGTACCGATTTTTCTCATTATCCCGATTATGATAATGCCTGTAAAATAGATCATCTAACTGCAGAGGCAATCCAATCGAAGTCAATAGAAAAGTTCATTGAAACCATTAACAATAACATGGAGAAAGGCATTTCGAACCTGGCAACCTGTATTTGTGGATGGCCTGCAGCGCTTACCTTGCTCTATATGATCAATGAAGACCCGAACATCGACGTAAACCTCATTGACTACAGCAATTCCGGAGATGCTGATATAGGCGACAAATCGAGGGTAGTGGGCTATAATGCCATCAGCTTCACAAAAAAAAACAATAGAAAAAAACAAAGCAACCAAGATACCAATACCATGATGAACGATCAAGCATTTACGCTGAATGAAACGGATAAGCAAACGCTACTGGAAATTGCCAGAAATACCCTGAATGAATATATAAAAAACAGGAATATACCTGAGATAAACACAAATGGATTTTCGCAGAGCCTTAAGACTCCGGCGGGTGCATTCGTTACTTTAAATAAAAATGAAAAACTCAGGGGGTGCATTGGACAATTTAATCCTGGCGATCCATTATACAAGGTAATCCAGAATATGGCTATTTCATCTTCAACTAAAGATTACCGGTTTTCACCAGTCACACCAGAAGAACTGGGGGACATTGAAATTGAGATATCTGTGCTTACACCATTAAAGAAGATTGACAATATCGATGAGATCGAGCTTGGCAAACATGGCATTTATATAAAGCAGGGATTGCACTCAGGCACTTTCCTTCCCCAGGTGGCTACTAAAACAGGATGGAGCCTCGAGGAGTTCCTGGGTCATTGTGCCCAGGACAAGGCCATGATCGGATGGGATGGCTGGAAAGAAGCCGAAATCTATACCTATGAGGCTATTATTTTCTCTGAGAATGATACCCATTAATCCTGCCAGCTGACATGAACATTCCATATGCATTGTTACCCTTAGGAATTCTTTCAGTCATTCTCTACCTGTCAAGTCATTTACTTACCCGGTTTAATCTCCTCTCCAGGAAGAATCACAAGCAGATCTGGAATACAATACTACTTATAACTTTCCTGGTTACTGCAGTCATGGGGCTTATCCTGGCAATCCAGGTAAATTATAAACTTGACGTGCCGTGGATCAAAGAACTTTTGGTCTGGCATGTCAATTTTGGTATCGGGATGGCTTTTACGGGGATCTTTCATGTGATCTGGCATATAGACTATTTCACACGGTTGTTGCAGGGGGCAGGACCTGCTTCGACTGACAGGGAAGAGAAACAGGAGTTTGACCCTGGCATCCAGACCTCACAGCGCGGAGACTTGCTCCCGGTGATAAGCCTGGGAGTTACTGCCATGATAACCCAGATCATTTTACTGCGTGAATTTATCTCTGCATTTTACGGGAATGAACTAATAATCGGCATTATCCTGACCAACTGGCTGATACTCACCGGTCTCGGAGCACGCCTCGGGAGGCTCCCTTTGGGCATAAAAGGAAAATATGGGATCCAGGGGATTATGCTTCTGGTTATGAGCGTACTGGCTATTCTGGTTGTAATCGTTTTAAATACATATAAGAATTCCGTTTTCCCGCCCGGTGTGGCACCAAATCCCTACCAGATCCTTATCGTTTCACTTATACTTCTTGCTCCATTCTGTCTTCTTTCAGGATTCCTGTTTACTTTTTTCTCTGTCTGGTTATCAGAAAGGAACCAGTCAAACATGATTTTTAAAACCTATGCAGCTGAATCGTTTGGCAGTTTACTGGGTAGTATCCTTTTCAGTTTTGTACTGGTCCATTTTATGGATTCACTTCAGGTCCTGGGAATTGTACTGGTATTCAATTTACTATTGTCTTATTTAAGTATAAATATCCGCAAGCAACTCAGAATGAAATGGTTGTGGCTTGTTACCTGCTTCTTAATTCTAACAGGAATTTACGCTCTTAATGCTGACAGATACTTTAAAAAAT
>CAYZEZ010000039.1:0-21868 GCA_964477295.1 uncultured Bacteroides sp.
ACATACTTATACCCTCGTTTCTGGATCGGGTGACACAGACAATGAAAGCTTTATTATAGTCAGCGATCTATTGCTCTCTGCCGAGGAGTTTGATTATGAAACAAAAAATTCATACTCTATCAGGATCAGGACAACTGACAATGGGACAGATAACCTGTTCTATGAAGGGACCTTTACCATCACAATAATTGATTTGGTGGAGACTGGTCCCAATTCTGCTCCCTCCGATATCATGCTCGATGAAACCACCATCGATGAAAATGCCAACCAGGGAACTTTCATAGGGAGGTTCACAACAACAGATGTGGACACGCTTGATTTGCACAGCTACGCCCTGGTTAGCGGTACAGGAAGTGATGACAATATTAGTTTTGTCATTGTAGGCGATATCCTTATTTCAGGTGAAAAGTTTGACTATGAGACTAAAGACACCTACCTGATCAGGGTCCGCTCGACAGATAATGGTGTTGGCAATCTGTCTGTTGAAGAGGCATTTACCATTACCATAAATAATTTGTCTGAAACTGGAACAAATCATGCCCCGATAAGCATCGCAATCGATAACTCTTCCATAGATGAGAATAAAAATGCCGGCTCTCTGGTAGGAAAATTTACAACCACTGATGATGATACACAGGATATACATACTTACTCCCTGGTATCGGGAGACGGGGATGATGACAATGACAGCTTCGTTGTTGCAGGTAACTTATTATTATCGGGTACATCGTTTGATTTTGAAACTAAGGATACATTCTATATAAGAATCAGATCAACGGACAACGGCATAGGCAACCTGTATGTCGAATCTACATTTACTGTTGCCATTCTGAACATTCTTGAACCCGATCCAAACCAGGCACCGACAGATATTGCCCTCGATAATCTCACCATTGATGAAAATAAATCAGCGGGTTCACTTGTTGGGCGGATAAGTTCGGTTGATCCCAATGCGGAAGACCAACATACCTACAGGTTGGTTGCCGGAGAAGGAGATACAGATAATGGAAGCTTTACAATTCTCAGTGACCTTTTGTTATCAGCTACTTTATTTGATTTCGAAACCCGGGACGAATTAAGTATACGGATAAAAACTACCGATAACGGATCGGGTTACATGACATTCGAAAAGGTATTTACCATCACTGTAATTGACCAGGTGGATGTCCGGATAGAGGATCCTAAAGACAAGAAGTTCCTTATTTATCCAAATCCGTTCCGGGATATGACCATCCTTGAATTCCCAAATCCCGAGGAAACAGAATTCAGGTTGACTGTGATGGATCTGACAGGCAAGGTAGTTCGCCTGGTAGATAATATTACCACCGACAAGTTTGAACTAAAAAGAGAAGAGCTGCCTGCAGGATACTATTTCATCGAATTGAGAGGAACGAAGGTTTACAGGGGCAGGGTAATTATAGAATAAAATTCATTGGTAATACCTGGAAAGCCATCTGCGGAATGCGGGTGGCTTTTTATCGTGAATCAACTTAAGATTCACGGCAGACACTTGATTTATATAGTCAAAGATTCCTATTTTTATAGAGCAATCATTTCAAACCAATTATTCAAAATCCTATGTCTGAAAAACCCAAAATGTCATTTATTAAAATCATCAGCAGGATCTTTCAGTGGTTGATAACCGTGGTATGCCTGCTGTTATGTATTTTCTATGTAGCCCTTTCAATGACACAGGACGAGATCATGTTTGGTCCCGTGATCATCTTTTTTATCCTTACTCTGCTATTTATCCCCCTGTACACCACCCTTTTTAAATCACTCGGGAAAACATACGGTGATAGTGTCTCCAAATCAGCTCCATATATTAAGGGTGGATTGTTTGTGCTCAGGCTTTTTGCATTCCTTCTTCTTTCCCTGGTTATCATTTCAGAGCGCAACAGCTTAAAAACTGAATTCGTCGCAATGCTTAAACTCTCCGCTTCATCAAGCGAAATGGCTGAACTTATATCCCTGATTGAAAGTGATCAACGCCATGAATTGCTGGGTGCCATTTACAATATTGAAGCCGGGCAGAAGAAAATTGATTATCCGCTGCTTATAGCTAAAAATTTTGAGGTCGCAATATCGCAGACAAATAATCAGATCAATGATGTGAGTCCGGGTATGGAAATATATGCCCTCAATGAAAGGCTGGATATTGAAGCTTTTTCAACTATGGATAGCCTTGGAAAGTATTTAATGGATTATGAGAACTCTGAGATTTCAAAATACCTGCCTGAAGATAAACTCTCGAAACTTTTCCTGGATTACGGGCAATTTTATCTTGATTATGGAGAGCCCTACACGGCCGATATGTTTTTCAGTTCAGCTTCAGACCTGAATCCCGGCAACGCAGAAATAATCCTTAGCATAGCTGATATCTATTACAAGGATTACAGCCTGGAGAAAGCGGCAGAACTGTATGAACAGTATGTTTCACTGATGAAAAATGATGACAGGGCCAATAAAATCCCAAACCGGGTTAATGAATTCCTTGAATCGGGACTGTATGGCCCAACCCTGCAGAAAAACCTTTTCGAATGCTGGTTTAATGACCTGCCGCAGTACCCTTATGAAAGTAAAGATTATTATGCTTATCAGAATATTCCTTATATGTACATCGGAGAACGGACCTATGGCCCATTTTGGGAGAACCTTCACCGGGCATTGTTTGGTCCGGATTATTATTCTGAAGAAGACTCTGCAAGCCTGGGATTATCGGGATGCGCAGCCAGGATACTTGGAAGGGAACCCGAAAGAGATAATGTGGATGCCCTGGAGGAAATACTTTCAATGGATCTTTTCAGGGAGCTTGACCTGCCCTTTAAATGCATTAATCCCGAAGCAGTGAAATGGATCCGCAAGAATCTTATTCCCAGTCCCGACCTGGTCCTGATTGATAAGCCATGCAGGTTCATCTATGATATAGTATTTAAAGATGCCTGCAGAAACATGTCACTTGGCTATGCCTTCCTGGTTAATTATTATGATCCCATGACTGAAGCTTCAGAATATGAATACGAAATGCAAAATGAAGAATCTTTTTATGGACCCTCCTATTTGTATGATAAATATTATAATGATGCCGAATATTCCGGAAGATCAGAGGATGCCTATAGAATTGTCAACAATGCCGGATTCTGGTTAAGAAGGAAAATGGATGGTTCGTATGACGAGATCTGGATGTTGCTTTCCCGGGCAATGAACCAGTATGACGGAGAATGGCTGGAATATATGTGGGAAGGATGGGAATACTCTGAGAATGAAGATTACGAAGAAGAATACTATTAAGAACCAATGCCAACTGAAGGAAATTAACTCTTATAAAAAACTATATTAATGCGCAGATTTTTATTTTTCTTATTCCTGACCGCGACCCTGGTTACCTGTAAAAGGGATCCTGTGATAGAAACCGGTGATCTTTTTATTGAAGTGAAATACGATGGTTCAGGCGAAGACCATACGGAGGTATGGCTGTATGAATCATGGTATAAATTTGACAGGTACGAATACCTTGAAAAGCAAATCTCAAATGATTACGGAGAGGTTCTGTTCACGGACCTTGATCCGGGATGGTATGTGGTTGAAGCCAGGAAGGAAAAATCATCCCTGTTTATTGTCTCGGCTGCAGATTCAACAGAGGTTATGGCAGGCAGGCAAACCAATAAAATATTAATACTTGAACCGGAAGGCCGCTAAGCCATCCATGGCCTTTTACGGTCCAGGTCATTCCTGAGAACGTCAATTACAATGTTTACGTCTTCAACTATCTGGAAGTCAAACATACCAACGCAGATAAAATCAGCTCCGTTCTCAAAGGCATAACGGAATCCATCTTCCGGTATAATGGCACCCCCAGCCAGCACTTTAAATCCAAAAAGCGGCACATCTATCTGGTTAAATACTTCGACCGTCTGCTCAGGGAATACATCAAAGATATTATCATGAAACTTATTATGATCCAGGTATCTTTCCCTGTCAACACTAAACTCTTCCCTGAATTCCCTCGGATGGGCAGACCAGTAATTATCGTGGTGCATCGTTTTAAAATAGTAATCAGGCTTTATCCTAGCCGCTTCACACGCAATCGGGACCTGTACTGAATGCGCTCCCATACCGGCCAGGTATCCCTGGTCCCTCATGAATTCCAATGCCTCCTGAATAAGGTCCATCTGTTGATTCTGAACCAGGTTATCTCCAACGGCTCCTTGTATATACATCGATGTAGCACCCAAATCCATAGCTTCCTTGATAAGTTTCATTTTATCCTCACCTTCCAAATCCAGGTGAACCTGACAAATAGACATCATCTCGCTTCCGGTGGCACTTTTATACTTATTCAGAATGGGATAAAACTGATTCACCATATTGGTAAGGTTGATCCCGGCCTGTTCAGCTATTGAAAAAGTCTCAATAATTTTCTTCTCATTGTTGTATTGTCTGAAGAGCTGGCTCACATAATGAAGGTCACGGGAATGGGACCAGCCACCGATGAGGTTACAACCGAGTATCAGCCGGCTGATTTCAAGGTCTCCGATCTTGCCCTTAGGTAATTCTCCGTTCAGTTCCGAAATATCAAATTTCTTTAATGCGATGGTGGCACTTGAAAGGGCATCGGGCTCTAGGGAGCGGCTCCTGGAAAAACTGCCTAAAACCAACCCGCCCAGGAAAGGTAAGGTAGCCAGACCTTTCAGTATCTCTCTCCTGTTATTCGTTACCCCATCACTGCTTTCATCAGCAGCCGGAGCCGGTTCCAGTTTCTTTCTGAAATATCCAATGAATTTTTCAATACTAAATTCCCTTACAGGAAAGAAACAGACAACAGCAAGCACCAGGATCTCGATCAGGTTCCTGTTAATTATCCAATAATGACCTTCAGGGCTTAACCCAAAGTATGGACTGCCAAAGGGTGGATAAGCAAAATAATAAAGCAAAAGAAGAAGGATCCCGGAAATAGCAGATATCCGGATGAACAAGCCAATGAATAGCCCTGTTCCGAGCAGGATCATTCCCCATACATTAATAAAATCAATAACCTGGACCATACCTGGATCTGATCCTAACCAATGAAAAAATCCTGACAGTAAACCAAACGAACCGCTCAGGTAAGCTTCCGATGACCAACCTGGTTGCAACAATTTAATGATCCCTTCGTAGAGAAAATGCCAGCCTGCAGCTACCCGCAGAAATAACAGGATATAGGTTTTTGCCTTCATAGGGATATGTTTATTAGTCTCATGTTCAACTGATAAAATTAACAGTTATATTTCAGGTAAACAGCTTATTTGAGAAATCAGCCTACTATTTAGAATCCTTCTGGTAACAGAATAACCTTTACATAATTATTCATGTCAAGGTACTTATTGGCAGCCTTTTGGATTTTTCCGGCAGTCAGACCTTTCACTTTTTCAGGATATCTCAGTATTGATTCTGGATTCTGTCCGGTGAAATAATAGTTTTGCAACTGGCTTAACCAAAATCCATTTTCTTTCATCTGTATCTCAAAACTCCTTAATTGGGTTTCTGTAACTTTGGTGATATAAATATCATCAGGTCCTTCTGTTTTGAGACTATCCAGGACAAGAAAAACGGAACTGGTTAGTTCATCTATCCTTCCCGGATTGCAATCGAAGGAAATATTCAGCCGGAATTCCTCCTTTGGAAATAAACTGATACTCGAACTGACACTTACTCCATAAGTACCGCTCAAATCTTCCCTGATTACTTCCCGCAATTTAATATCCAGCACACTGGCCAGTGATTTTATGAGGTAATTGTTTTCCGGTGACCATTCGGCGGGACCGGAAAATGTAATCCTGACCTTTCCTTTTTCTTCTATCCCTTTATATACGGCCTTTTCTATAACTCCTTCAGGTAATTTAACGCCAATATTCTTCCAGGTCTCTTCCCGGTTCACTGCAGGTAAGCCCCCCAGGTATGAAGTAATATATGGTTTTATTGATTCAAGATCGAAATTCCCTACAAAAAAGAAAGTAAAATCGCTGGCATCCCTGAACCTCTCATTATAGAAAGACCATGCTTTTTCAAAATCAATGGCATCCAGAACCTCATCCGACCAGGGCTGCTTGCGTGGATTATATTGTGCCATAGTAACCAATATGGTATCGTAGAATGCTGATTCAGGATCGGCCGACCGGTTTTGAATAAACCCTTTCATCCGGGTCAGGTATGACTGATATGCAGTAACATCTTTCCTTGGGGCTGTTACGTAAAGATATATCAACTGGAACATGGTCTCCATATCGGCAGGGGCACAATTGCCCACCAACCCTTCTGTTAATTCATCAATATAAGGAAACACAGTAACTATCTTCTCGGATAACTTTTTATTCAGGTCATTCAGGTCAAAATCGCTGATTCCGGACAAATAAATGATATCCTGGGTTCCTTTTACTTCCCGTGAATCTTCTGTGTTGAGCAATGATGTACCACCCGGACTAAATGCATAGAATTGTATCTCATCGTTTTTAAAATCGGTTGGTTTCAGGACTACTTTAACGCCATTAGAGAGGGTCCATTCAGTCACATCAATGGGATCAAATCTCTTTTCTCTGCTTATGGTAGCAGGTTCCGGCCTCACACTGACAAGGGGCTGATCAGAAACCAGATCCTCGTAAGGTTCAACCTCCAGTTTATCCATTTCATCGAGCAATGCAAGCAATTCCTTTTCACCAGGAACAGAAACCCCTTCTTTTTCAGGTGCCCCTACCAGGACCACCCGGTCCTCATCTTTCATCCATTTCCCAATCAGTTCATTCACTTCATCCAGGGTAATACCCGGCAATAATTTCCCTGCAATCCCGAATTCAAATTCAATACCTGGCATTGGTTCGCCCTCCAGATAATTGTCCCTGCACTCCCTGGCAAAAATGCTGGACTTTGACTTATCTCTTTCATTATATGATTGCTCGAGGTCTCTTAATAATTGAGCTTTGGTACGATCGAGTTCTGTCTGGGTGAATCCAAACTGTTTGACCCGTTCCGCTTCGGTGAGCAGTGCTTCAAGTCCTGGAATTATGGCATCTTCCTTTACGGCTGCTCCCAGCATATATATATCCATTGTGCGAACCAAGCTTGATTGTATCGTCATACCAAACAGGAAGGGAGGTTCGGGCTGGTTTAGTAATTCATATAACCGGTTATTCATCATCCTTATGTTCAATCGTTCAATTAACAGAGTCCTGTAATCATCAATTGTCACACGCTCAACCGGATCCATTTTATAATACACAGATATACTGGTATTTGTAGCTTCCGGATCGGTAGCTATGGCAAACAAAGTTTCTTTATGACCAGGAACTCTAATTACTTCCCTATTCCTTGGATTTTCTTTTACAGGTATCGGTTCAAAGTGTTTGGCTATCAGGTCCTTTATTTCATTTTTATCAAAATCACCTACGGCGATTACAGCCATCAGGTCGGGCCGATACCAATCTGAGTAAAAACGTTTTATGGTTTCATATTCAAATGTTTCAAGGATTTCTTTTTTACCTATAGGTAACCTGTCAGCATATTTTGATCCCTGGAAGATTACAGGTAATTGCTTATCCCTTATCCTTCCGTCAGCACCCCGTCCCAGTCGCCATTCTTCAATAACCACACCCCTTTCTTTTTCAATCTCTTCACCCTCATAACTGATATATCTGGCCCAGTCTTCGAGGATTTCAAACGCAGTATATACTAATTCCATGCTGTCGGTCGGCACCTGCAGCATATATACTGTTTCATCAAAGCCGGTATAAGCATTGATCTCCGGTCCAAACTGCATACCTATCGATTCGAGGTAATCGATTATCTCATGTTTGGCAAAATGTTTTGTACCGTTAAATGCCATGTGCTCTGTGAAGTGGGCCAGTCCCTGCTGATCCTCATCTTCCAGGATGCTTCCGGCATTCACTACAAGCCAGAGTTGTGCACGTTTCTCTGGTTTCCGGTTCTCCATAATATAGTAGGTCAGCCCGTTTTCAAACTGACCCGTTAATACATCCGGATGGAAGGGAATTGGCTCAGACAGATTCTGAGATTTTAATGGAATAATTGATGTCATTGCCACCAGGATAACAAATAGTCTTTTGTTTATTGAAGGTGCTCTCATAATCCAATTATTATTTATAGTATATTCCCAAAGTTAATAAACTTGAAGTTTTTTCTAAATGATAAAAGTATCTGTTAGCTTGTTAGGATTTGAAAACAATCTACAGGTTCTGAATAAGGCAATATCATGATAGGAAGCTTACAGACATTTAGCATTTTCCCGTCAAAAAAAAAATGAATGTTTTTGAATATTCTCTAACTTAACTCCTCCAATTACAATGTCCAGGAAAGCAATCATTTCAAAAATTATATTTAAGAATATGAGATTATTAAATATTATATTAATATTTTAACTAACTTTATTGTTTCTAAATAGATAAAAATCTATTCATATTATTCGATTATCTCTCAACTGCAAAAATTTAACTTCTATAATAATTTAAAACTCTTTTGTCATGAAAAAAATTTTAACTCTTTCTATCGGGCTGGTTTTGTCCGGTATTTTTGTGCATGCTACAGTCAGAACTGTTAGCAACAATTCTCTTCATCCGGCACAATATACTTCAATAAATACTGCGATCCAGGATTCTGACCCTGGAGATACTATTCTGGTATTCGGAAACGGAAGCGCATACCAGGAAGATTACGGAACAGTGAATATTGACCGGAAGATTACCCTTATCGGTGCAGGTTATAATAATCCCTATGGAAAAGTAGCGAATATCGCAACTCTGAATTTTACAGCAGGGACATTCAATTCCAGCAATTCATATGTGGCCGGCTTCTATATTGAGAATATATATTACAGAGGAAGTGCAGGTGCCGCAAAATTGACCGAAGGAATTGTGGTGGAAAGATGCCAGTTACAATATGTCAGCTTTTACGAGGCAGTTACTTATCGGGATGACACTATAAGGAATTGTCTCTTTAAAGATTCTTATGTCTATTTCTATGATTACTTACCAGGATCGCCCTATGAAAACATTCAGATCCATAATAATATCTTCGACAATGAGTATATAAGGTCTTACAATGACAATTACAACCTGGATAGTGTCTATTTCAGGAACAATGTATTTGTAAACAGGACCGCTCCCAACCGTATTTTTGATAATACCAAATGGCTGACCATGGAAAATAACATTTTTTACGCAGCCGAACCACAGGGATGTACCGAATGTGCCTTTAATCATAACCTGACATTCGCGAACAATGATAATGTGCTTGATGGGACGGGAAATCCCGGAAGCATTGGGACCGGAAACATTGAAAATCAGAATCCCGATTTTACAATTTATCCTATCGGTGGCGGGGCATTCAGTTATAGTCATGATCTGCATGTAGGACTGGTGGCAGCAAAGACTGGCGGCACTGATGGAAAAGAGATCGGGATCTATGGTGGCATGCTTCCCTATGACCCTGGTTTGAATCCGGCCATACCTCAGATGACAGAAATTACTTTTCCCGGCAATGCCAGTTCTGTTAAGGTTGGAGGTACTCTGAATGTAACATTCAAAGCGAAAAAACAAGACTGACCATCTTCAGGTAATTATACAGTTTATTCACTTTAAACAAAACAACCATGAAGATTAAGTTAGTCTTTTTAATAATAACCTGGTGTTTGGCCTTCGGGGTGGTCCATTCACAAACCCTGACCAGGGCTGAATACTATTTTGATTCCGACCCGGGTGTTGGGAACGGCCTGCCAATTACTGTTTCCCCTGCAGGCGATTCAATTACGCAGCAATTTAGTTTCGATGTGACCGGTTTGACTCCCGGTTTTCACCGGCTGTTTATCCGGGTGAAAGATGATATGGGTCACTGGAGCATTGTAAAAGGACATTTGTTTAATGTCTTTGACGATACACCTGTTGATTTGACCAAAACACAACCAGAAATAGTTGGTTATGAATACTTTTATGATAAGGATGAAGGTGCCGGATCCGGAGCCTATACAGCTATTACTTCTGGTAGTGATATAACGGAGAATTTTAATTTTTCAACTGCAGGTCTCCACCCAGGATTCCACAGGTTGTATATCAGGCCCAAAGATGCTTCCGGCAAATGGGGGCAATTTATGATCCACATATTTTACGTTTTTGAAGATACCCTTATTGACCTGTCACAGGTCAGATCAAAAATCGTTGCAGCAGAGTATTTCTTCGATAAGGATTCTGTACCCCAGGGACAGGGCGTTCCTCTTTCGATAACTCCAGGGAATGAAGTCGAATGGGATAGCACTATCAGCGTGGAAGGACTTGAAGCCGGAAAGCATGTATTATTTATACGGGTTCGTGATTCCATTGGCCTCTGGAGTATTGCAGCAGAAAAAGGGTTCAATGTAGTAAATCTGAGTACTGAAAACAATTCACCGATCTGTCCCGGAACATCTGAGGGTAAAGCAAAAGTTACCCTGGATGGAGGAGTTCCTCCATTTACTTATCTTTGGGACGATCCTTTTCAGCAAAAAGCCGATTCTGCCACAGGTCTGGCACCCGGCACATACACTGTTACTGTTACCGATGCTGAAGGAGCTATCGTTAAGGAAACGATTGAAATAGAGGAGTATGATCCTATTTGGATCGGCATCACAACAGATGATACCGATTGTAATGAAGCCCAGGGAAGTGCAACAGCTAAGGTAGATTCAGGCGGAATTGCACCATTCAAATATTCCTGGACAACTGGTTCTGATGAGAAATCAATTACTGATTTACGTTCTGGTATATATTATGTTACAGTGACAGATCTATTGGGCTGTTCTAATTCTGCCGTAGCGACCATTAACGACGTAAACGGACCACAGATTACCGTGAATGGAATTCATCATCTCGATTGTGCAGGTGATGCAGACGGGTATATCGATGTTGGCATTTCCGGTGGTTCAGGAGGATATTCAGTTCAATGGTCTAATGGTGAAACCACGGAGGATATCATCAACCTGACAGCTGGTCCGTATGAAATCACTGTGTTTGATGATCAACAGTGCCGTGCTTCAAAAAGCATCGTGATTAAACAACCTGATCCGTTGACCTTTAAGCTATCGGTTAATCCATCCGATTGTAACTCAAGTACAGGAAGTGCCACCGTTAGCGTGTTTGGCGGAACAGCTCCCTACGGTTATCAGTGGGAAGGCGGGGGATTCCTGCCTACCAAGGAAAGCCTTGCTGCAGGCGTGTATACAGTCAATGTTATTGATGACAATGGGTGTACTGCTGATGTGAGGGTAGCTGTCAGTGATAAGGATGCACCTATAGTTAATGTTACTGAAATCCTTGAAAGTACCTGCGGTCAAACGGATGGCGAGATCCATATAAGTGTGGCTGGTGGCGCTACAGGAAGCTATACCTTCAGCTGGAAGAAAGATGGTCTTGAAGTTGGAACCAGCCGTAACCTGACAGGTGTAGGCCCGGGTAATTTCAATGTTTCAGTTCAGGATGGAACCTGCAAAACACTGGCAACAGCTACAATCCCGGCCGAATTGCCACCCACAGATCCAATCTGCCTGGTTACAGTAGATACTGCAACAGGTAAAAACATGGTTGTATGGAACAAGACAGCCGGTGAGGGCATTTTATCTTACAATATATACCGTGAAACAAGTCAGGCTGGTGTGTTTAACCTTATTTCCAACCAGCCTTATGACAGCTTAAGTCAGTTTACAGATAACCTGGCTGACCCGGCTGTCCGTTCATGGAGATATAAGCTCTCCGCAATGGATGATTGCGGCAATGAATCGAGGAAAAGTGCTTATCACAAAACAATGCACCTGACTTTAAACCTTGGATTATTGGGTGGTGTCAACCTGATCTGGAACCACTATGAAGGTTTCTCACCCTTTGAAAATTCATACAGGATCTGGAGGTTCAGCAACGATAAATGGGAATTGCTGACCAGCATCCCAAGCAACCTGAACAGCTATACTGACCAATCCCCACCTGCCGGAGTGATCTGGTATTATGTGGAAGCGGTTCGTCCTACAGGCTGTACACCTACTGAATTCAAAGCAGGCACATTGAATTCATCCAGGTCAAACAGGCAGAGCAGGCTGAAAACAGGTGTACAGGAAGAGATCAATGAACAGTACAGTCTCAGGATCTATCCTAATCCCAGCTCAGGCAAATTTACTTTGTCGATGGACCTGCTTGAAAGTGAAAATGTGGATATCAGGGTATATGACATGAGCGGTAAGCTGGTGTACATTTCTTCTTTTGATAACTACATCGACAGACTCGAGACAGAGGTTGATATGACCGGTTATGCAAAGGGAATATATCACATAACGGTTAAGACCAACAAAGGAATATTCAATAATGCTTTAATAATTGAATAGATCCCTTTTAGCCATATAAAAAGAGCCGCAAGTATTTGCGGCTCTTTTTTTTGCAGGTCGAGGACTGCAGTTTTTTTCAATGTTGCCTTACCCGTCGATTAAAATCCGACAGCAGTTGATGCCTGTTATATCCGCACTCCGATGAGGACTACATCATCCACCTGTTCAGTTTTCCCTTCTTTCATCCAATTGATCAGTGTATCGTAAAGGAATTTCTTTTGTTCCTCCATCGGCTTCCTGTAGATCTCAACAAACAGATCCTTCATTTTTTTGATCATAAATTTTTTTCCTTTAGGCCCTCCGAACTGATCCTGGAATCCATCTGAAAAAATATACAGTACGTCATCCTTCTGCACATCTATTTCGTTATTCAGAAAGGGCTGGTCGGCCAGTTCATGGATACCAATCGGCATCCGGTCGCCTCTTATCTGGATGATTTCATCGTTCCTGATCAATATAAGTGGATTGTTTGCACCAGCAAATTCAACTTTATTATTTTTTTTATCAATAATGTGCAGTGCCATATCCATGCCGTCTTTCTGCTCTCCTTCCTCTCCTTTCTGTCTCAGATGTGTGATTACCTGGCGCCGCAACTCATCCAGGATTTCGCTTGCAGAAACTCCCTCCCTCTCAGTCACAATATTATTCAGGATAGACAACCCGAGCATGCTCATAAAAGCCCCTGGTACACCATGACCAGTGCAATCTGCAGCGACTGTAATAGGTTTGCCGTTCTTCTGGCCAAGCCAGTAAAAGTCTCCACTTACAATATCTCTCGGAAGAAATAAAACAAAGCCATCAAGCTCAAGGTCGGTCAATGATTTTTCAGGAGGCAACAGGGCTGTTTGAATCTTCTGGGCATACTTGATACTAGCCATGATATCTTCATTCTTTTCTTCAATCTCTTCCTTCTGCAGCTCTAATTCATCCTTTTGTCTTACTACTTCAGCAGTCCTCTCCCTGATGATCTCACGCAGTTGCCGCGTATATATCTTAACAATGAAATAAACGATGACTGTTGCCAGGATAATATAAAGTATATAGGCCCACCATTTCCTGTACCATGGGGCAATAATGGTAAATGTATAGGTGGCTTCACTACTTTCCTTTCCATACATATTCCTGGCCTTAACCCGGAACACATATTCACCTTCGTGCAGGTTGGTATATTCCTTCTTCGATTCATTGGTCCATGCACTCCAGCCATCGTCATTCCCTTCCAGGAAATAACTGAATTCAAGGTAGGATTCATCGGAACCTGATTGTGCGGCATAATTAAACACCAGTGAATTCTTTGAAAAGGGAAGGGATGGTTTAAGTACACCTGGCTGCTCCAGTGAACTGATACCGTCCGCATCAAAATATGTCCCCCCGAAAATAAGATCTCCTCTGCTTAAGCTTATATTTCTTATCAATGCACTGTAAGGTACGTCAAAATCTTTCTTCACTTTATTATCATAACGGTAGAGCCCTTCATCACCTCCCAGCCAAACCACGCTATCAAAATCAAAATAAATGGAGTGAATCAATTCTTCAGAGATCTTTCTAAAGGGGTATTCGATCCATTCATAATCTGTAGGACTTAATTCTTTGAGATAACCTACTTCATAAGGTTTATGGCCTCCCGTTGCAGTTACCATCCATATATCGGTTTCGGGCTCACCAACTATTCTGTGTATCCATTTTGAGCCATCTCCAAACTGGTCGCCGAATGTAGAATCTGGTTTGAACATGTTCAGATGGGCCATATATTTAAAAAGACCTTTATCCGTTGCGATCATTAATGGCCCCCTGGCCTGAGAAAAAATAAAAGGACCGTCGGGCAATCCCTGGGTGCTATCATATCTTGTTACGTTAATTTCATTAATCATATTTTCATCGTCAAATGAAAGGATATTCACTTTTACGACAATATAATTAGGG
The DNA here is from genome assembly GCA_964477295.1 of uncultured Bacteroides sp. Lineage (GTDB taxonomy): Bacteria > Bacteroidota > Bacteroidia > Bacteroidales > SM23-62 > CAYZEZ01. The sequence continues at coordinate 14,312 of CAYZEZ010000039.1, forward strand.
GTCCCGAGCCACAGGTTGCCAATAAAATCTTCGGATAACTGCCTTACTTCTTCATTAATGCCTTCTATCCTGCCTTCAATTTTCCATATATTTTTTTCCCTGTAAATAGCGGCAAGACCATTCTCAAGGCCCACATACACCCTTGCCGGATCAAGCTTTGACTGGTATAATGTCCAGGGTATTTCATCGAGAACATAGCTCCATTGATTTTTTAGATCTATTTGTGCAACATTGTCGTTCAATACCACCAATAATAATTCTTCCTGGTCATACCGGAAAGTAATAATGTCCCAGCATTCCGTTTCTTCCAATCCCGGTACTACTTTGAAAACGGGAGTATTTATCCCTGATAAACGGTCAATGACAGCGTCTTTATCGAGATAATATAATCCCCTGAGAGTAGCCACATAAATGGTATTATTAAACCTTGAAATGGACTGGACTGAACCGAGTATCCCGGCCTGATCAGAATAATAGCTTATTTGAGAGTTTATTTCAACCCGGGAAATCCCATTGCTCAAAGTCAACCAGAGATTACCTGATCTGTCAACAAATTGTTCTGTAACTATCTGATCCTGCAGACCGCTATATTTATCCAGAAGTGTGACCAGGTTCCACAGGGTATCAACAACGATCACCCCATTCCCCCATGTCCCCAGGGAGATTCTGTTTTCATCTATTTTAACGGCATTATATAATTCAACCTGAAGAAGGATATCCTCAATATTTGTAATTAACCTGTTTATGGTTCCCCGGCCATTCCCAGGGTCCATCATATATAGTCCATCTGATTCGGTGATGATGACTATTCTCCCGTTTGAAACCGGGATCATGCCGAAAACATTTATTTCAGCAAATATTTCACTTCCGGGAACAATTGACTGCTGATCATTTTCCAGCTTCGTTAAGCCAATTCCACGCTGCCTGGTGTAATAGTCCCCGTTTACATAAAATGCTTTATGATACGACGTTTCCGGATATAAGATACGCAATGAGTCGGCTTGATATATAAATAAATAATCTGCAGCCTGAAAAATAACTCCGTGTCGGGTGACATTTGTCCCCCAGATAAAATCAAAATTTGCATATTCAGCATCTATTCTGTCAGAAAGTGAAACAAAGACCAACTGACCGATTGAATCAGGGGCCAGGTAGCCAAACTCATTTTGAGCACCCACATAGATACGGCCATTATCATCCACATCAATTGATCTAACATTTGTCACTGTGGATGTCGGAATTTTCCTCCAGTTGACTCCGTCATATTCCAATACTGTGTTATTATTTGCGAAATACATTATTCCGCGTTTGTCCTGGGTAATATCCCAATTCTGAGCTAAGGCATCGTAATCCTTTTGAGAAAAGTAGTGAACAGGGAATAATCCCTGTTGCGGCAGATCCTGTGCAAAGATTGCTTCGCTGGTAAAAATGATCCATATCAGGATCAGGCAGTGAATGACCGTTGATGGATATAATTTCCTATTTGGACAATTCTTTGTCATTCTATTTAATGCACTCATTTGAAAAGTTGGCGTGGCATACCAATTAGAACAAAAATACTAAAGAAATTTTTAAATAGTAAAAATAAAAAAGGCTGCTCCGGATCAAGCGCCAGAACAGCCTTTCAGCCTTTTTTATGTTAATTTATTCAATGATCAATGCCCTGTGGAACAGTGCATTACTTGTTTTCAAATGGATCTGGTAAACACCGGGTGCATAGCTTGAGAGATCAATGGTGCCCTCAAATCTTGTTGAAACATTTTCAAACTGTTTAACATACACTAACTTACCGCTCAGATCATATACCTTTATTTCAATCTTTTCTGAACCAGGCCGGTCCATCGAAATATTGAATACACCATTGCCTGGATTCGGGAATATAGAAAGATTGTGTTGTCCTGACAAATCCCTGAGCCCAGTACTCTGCAACCTGCTCTGACGATTCGATTTGGATGAGTTAAGCGTTCCGGCTTTCAGGTCAGGAAGCGAACATGGTTCCGTTTTTATCACTTCAATATAATAGGTCAGATCCTCAGTGGGCGGGCTCATATCTGTATAAGAAGTCAGGTTTGCCGGCATATCAGCTATGTTCTTCCAACCTTCCACGGCTGAATATCTCCATACTTTGTAAGTAGGAACTTCGAATCCCTCATAGTGATCCCATATCAGGTTTATCCTTCCATCTATGCCCAGATTGATGGTCAGGTGCATGGTTTTGTGGTATTTACTCAATGCTGATTCTACTCCGCAGTCATCCACAACAGACAGCCTGTATCTCCAGGACCTGATGGTCGGGTCTGCAACGGTATCGAGGAAGGTTCCGGGATCATCCACGTCATTGATACCAACAGGCTGGTAAATACCTTTCAGAGAAGTCTCCCTGTAAATAACATAATAATCCACTTCATCTGTATTCAGTTTTTCCCAGACAACCATGTTTTTACCTGTTGCAGTATCTACTGTAACCAGGCAGATCGGGTTAACATCCGGAGGATCCTGGATTATTTCGGCGAAATTCACGCCCACACAAAGATTCTTATCTGTTACTGTTACCTTATATTTATCAGGCACTAATCCGGAAATTGAGGAAGTTACCTGGCCTCCCGGGCTCCATGAAAATGAATATGGTCCATTCCCTCCACTTACTGTAACGTTGATAGCTCCGTCATTCTGATTAAGGCAACTAACTCCGGTTACGGACTCTATAGCAGGTACCGGGCCACCAATGTTGTTTACGATCACCGGTTCTACCTGAACGCAACCATTAATATCTGTTACCTGCACTGAATATACTCCGGCTGCCAGACTATCTTCCAGTGCAAATATACTTCCGGTTGACCATTCATAGATATAGGGCTTGACTCCACCGCTTACCACTGCGACAGCAGTACCGTCGGACCCGGCACAGCTGGCATTTACAACCACTGTATTTATATTAATTCTTGTTGGCTGGGCAACTTCATAACTTTCTGAGCCTATACAGCCAGTAACATCTGTAACCACCACATCATAAATGCCCGATGCCAGACCGGTAAGATCTTCTTCGGCCGATCCATTCGACCATTTTATTGTATATGGCTCGGTTCCTCCGGTTACTGTAATTCCAATTGATCCTTCCCTGTCGCCATAACAAATATTATCCTTCAAGCTATCCTGTGCGATCTGTGGACCTGTACCGTCGTTGCCTATATTAACAAACCCCTGGGCATAACATCCTTCATCATCGATGACATTCACATAATGGACACCCGTAGACAATGCAGTATTAATTTTTGCCGTATCACCGTTTGACCAAACATACCTGTAAGGGGGAGTTCCTCCGGTAACACTCACTTCAGCCTGACCTGTTGGAGTTCCACATGTAGACACCTGCAACTCTGTTACAGTAACCTGCATGTCTTCGTCGATGATTATCTCCTCCGTGGTAGTACAGTTATTAGTGTCGCTTACGGCCACAGTATAGGTTCCAAGTGCCAGTCCGGTTACCACACTGTCGGTACTGCCTGTAGACCAGTAATAATTAAATGGCCCAATTCCATCTGTAACATTAATGATGGCCTGGCCATTGTCTTCATCACAGGATGCTCCTGTAATGAGAGGATCAAGGGTTGGTAATGGATTAACTGTAACGTCAATCTCCACATCATCGGTACATCCGGCAATCTGGGAAATCCAGAATTTTACCTTTTGGGCTCCTGAAGTTTCAAAAACATGCTTAATTGTATCACCTGAAATTTTTGTAGTTAGTTCAGCATTCCAGTCGTTATCAAAACTCCAGAAGTAGGTTGATCCACCGGCCACTTTTGTGGAGTTATCGATAAAAATAGTACTGTCTCCAAAGCAGGTAGGCAAAACTTCAACATCAAATTCAGGTGTTTCACAATAAAACTCTGCTGCACCTATATCCGGATTGGCTGTAGCTGTACGGGAAATGCTATCGATATCAATGGGCACATCTGTTATTGGCGTGCCTGCCTGGTAAAGCCCGGCCTGGGCACTGTACAATTCCGTTGGGGAATAGAACATCGGATCAAGCGAGACCGAATGCTCATCAAATGTTCCTCCAGCCTGAAACGATGCCAGGTCGAGGTGATCGGTTCCACCCAGATTAGCAAATCTGTCACTGGCGACAGCATATATATTGTTATAATCAGAGCGTGTAACATCGTTTACGTCTTCTATAACATAAGCCTTGCCGCCTCCTGTGTTTGCAATGATATTATTAACTACTTCAATATCGTTACAATCACTTTCCAGGTATATACCGCCTCCATAATTTAGATGCGTGTGCCGGTCGTTAGTTGTATTATGATAAAGGAACATCCTGTCTGAATTATCGATCCATATACAAGACGCTCCACCACCACCTCCCATGCTTACCATGTTGTTCGAAACCAGACCATAAAAAGGATCAACAGCTTCACATCCTACCAATGCAATTCCATAACCGTTATTCACCCCGCTTATCCTGTTTCCCGAGACGGCCAGTTCCCCATAACAATTTTCAAGCCTGATATAGTATATATTTGAGGAATAACTCAGGTTCTTAATATTGTTATTTGTTATCTGCGGAGCCTGGTGATATGCTACGGTTATTCCTCTGTCATAAGACCTGGTTATACTGTTTCCTGTAATAACCGTATGGGTTGCATTTCCGTTATTATATCCATAATAGTAAATCCCTTCGTTTCCTTTTGAAATAATATTGTCTTTAATAAGGATACTGTCTGCATCTATATAACTGAACATCAGATTCTCCCAGGACGTGTTCGCCGATATAAGTATATTATTTATCACATTCACCTTTTTTGTATATCCGCGAAAATACATTGGACGGCCCCCGGAATTATTGGTTACTGAAAGGGTCAGGTCTTTGATAGTAAAGTACCGGATACCCCTGAAATAACCAAGGTTAACCTGATCAGCGGAATAAATCACAACATCCACCGGATTTCCTGATTCAGATTGAAAAACAATTGTATCTTTTGCATTTGCACCTGAAATGGGATAATAACTATTGAATGTTTCAGCATAATTGCCTGTCCTGATCTTAAATGTTACCGGGGCTGAAATGCCTCTTATCCTCAAATCGTTTCTGGCATCAGCGATTGTGGCATAATCAGGGGATGTCCCTCCAATGGTGTAAGGCCCGGCAAGTGGTGTAACCGGATCTGAAAATTCATCTGCACCTATGTCCGGTGGGCTAGCACGTAATTCTCCGTCAAAATCTATAGTAATTGTGTCAAAATCTATGCCTCCGCCATCAAGGAAAGAACTGTTCACATAGAGATCGTTATCCGTGTATATCAAACCCGGATCTGCAAATACAGAATGATCATCCATCCCACTCGCCGTCTGCCAATCTTCCAGGGTATTTTGATCACTGCTTCCCCATCGACCGAGATACCTGTCTGTTGCATATAAACAGTTGTAGTCACAGCTGGAAAAAGCACCAGTAGTATTATTATATATAGTCCTCCCATAACCATAATTACAGAAGATATTATTGAGAAGTCGTATATTTGACCCCCCCGTATTGTAATATGCTTCCGCATCAGCATGATTATTAGAATAATCTATTCTTACCGTATTAAATATGATATCTACAAAATCAGATCCATTGGTGTATATTCCAGTAGCATTCCTTTCGGAAGGACCGTTTATTTTAATGAAATTGTTGGCTATCAAACCTTCCTTCCCCAGGGATCCGTCCGAATTCTTTAACTGGATCCCGTTATCCTGGTAGACGTTGTTGATCTCATTACCCATCACCTGATAATTAAACTGGCAATGTTCCAGGTATATAGCATAATATCCCGAGTAGGTTGTTGCTCTGCCATTTATCACATTATTATTTATTTTTGGAGCATCACAATAATTAAGGTATATGCCATCTGAATATGGATTTTCGAAACTATTACCCGAAATTTCAATGTTCTTAAAATAATTGCTTGTGGTTCCTTGAATCGAGATGGATATATTGGCATCAATGATCTGATTTTCTGCTATATAAATATCACCTAAAATGTCATCTAAGCTATAAATAACGGAACCACCCGTTCCGTTGCTGCTGAGTACACAACCAATAATGCTGTCATGATGACAATATCCATTGAATCGAATGACTTCCGGATAGGCTGCATTCTCAGCGGCGACAGTAAGGTTCTTCAAAGTGATATAACTCGCCCTTTTTAGATGAATCGTCTGGGAAGAACTGGTATTGTTGTACGTAATTAATACCTCTCCTGTATTTCTGGGATCAGATTGTAAAGTCACTGTGTTTAAAGCGTCTGCACCGTGGATTTCCCTGATAGTAAATCTTTCATCATATGGGGAGGCATTTTCCAGTACATTTAATACTACCGGACCGTCAATCCCATAATTATTCAGGTCAGTCACGGCATCTGCTATCGTTTCATAGGTTTCACCTGTCCCGATGGTAATGGTATCTGAAAGGGCGGCTCCCGTTGGCGCGTCGAATTCGTACGCTCCAATATCCGGTGCTCCGGCAGTCCGCAGATTTCCATCAAGATCATACGGTACGAGATCGGTAATACTGGTATTGGGATCGCCCTTACCATTAATAAGGAATGATGTAGTATGAAGATCAATATCTGAGGTAAATACCGGTTTTACTGAGAGTGAATTCTGATCGTTTGCACCGGCAGCTTTTAATTCGGCCAGGTCCACTATGTCACCCCCTCTATTGGCAATAAAGTTTCCGACAGAATAATAAATATTATAATCTGACGTGATAGAACCGCTGTTTTGTATATGTATAGGATAGCCCCCGGAATAATTTCTGAAAATATTGTTCCTGACATCAATACTACTTCCTCCGTTTTGCTGTTGAAATGCTATACTGGTCGTTCTCCATCCCCCATAAACACTTACACTGTTGAAATATATCTTCTGATTTGTTGAATTATCTAATCTAATTCCCTTTGAGTAATCCTGGTTACTGGTATATATATAAAAAGAAATGACATTATTGGCGATTAATCCCTCAATACCTGAAGATCCGTCACAGTCCTCGAGAAAAATACCATCAGCAGGATTAGTCAGGTTGATTGTATTGTTAGTTATTCTGAAATTCCAGTCAACAACCAGGAAATAGATGGCCTTCCCGGCATCCCTGGTCACATTCATAACATTCCCGTCAATAATTGGTGCCTGTTGATTTCTCAGGTAAATACAATATTCGGGCTGATTATCAAAAATGTTATTCCGGATCACCATACCTGTTGCCAGGTTGGAAGTGCTGTTCCCCCACATTTCAATGGCTCTTTCCCCATCCTTAAATAAAGTATTTTTGAAAACAATATTATTATTAAAATCATATTCAGACATAACAAGGGTATTATTATCATAACTTGTAACATCTGTTTTACCAAGAAAAGCACAGTTTAAAAATTGGATATTATGGGAAGGTGAGTCCCCGAAAAATATTGCCCTACCCATGTATTGGTAGCCACTTGAAGCATTGAAAGTGATGTCTTTAAATGTGACATAATCCGCCCCATCCATTTTGATGATAAAGTTCTTATTGCCATCATT
>CAYZEZ010000040.1:0-21574 GCA_964477295.1 uncultured Bacteroides sp.
GATATCAAGTGAAAAGACACAGCGCTCGGGACTAAAATCGCAGCTGACCTTGCCTGCCCTGAAATCGAGACCGTTTTTTTGCATAACACCATTAATGGTCGGAAGGTTGTGATACGCCGATTGCATAGTCCAAATCTCATATCGCTGGGCCGGGTCAAATGTTTTCCTGGAATATGTCTCTACACCTACATCGATGATTACCGGCATTTCATCTATATAAACAATAAAATTTCCCACGTCGTTGTGATTATGGCTCTCATGGTTATGGCCTCCCTTGGCTGCAACATAATAATCCTTTTCTGCTGTTTTGCCAGACCTGGCAGCCATAACCTGGATATCCGGGAGCCAGGTATCCATTATCCCGTATTGAATGGGTGGAGTGGAGGATAATTCCTTCAATATAAATAATCCTGATATTTGCCTTCCTAAATTGCCATTGACAGCAGGGTTGCCGTAATCCTGACGAATGGCAGCATCTGAAGCAAATCCCATCATAATCTCATCCCCGGTACGTTGCCCATATCTGAAGATAAGACCTGGGTCTACATTCATTACGGCAGGGGCATCTGCAAAATTTATATAATAATTCTGAGCAATATGTGCCCGGTAAATATATTTACCCATCTCCCTGACCAGTGGTTGGTCATAAATATTGATTTTACCCTCCGAAGCGTTATACAGCAGTTCCAGGCAATCGAACAATGATCCTGCCGCACGGTTCCAGTAGGAAGGCCCTTCGTCACACCCTCCGTCAGCAGGGTATGGATTTAGATACTGGTCGATACACAACATGATCTTATAAACCGATTGTAACCTTCTTTCCGGATCTTTTTCCAGGAGCAGGACAGTTGTCAGCCAGTTCGAATTGATCCAGGGTGCCCAGTTATTCAAACGTTCTATCTTGATACCATGCTCTTCAAGTGGGGTTAGTCCCATCCACCAGAAATCATCCCTTTCAAGGCATGGGGTAATGATCCTTCGGTTGGCTTCATAATATACGCGCTCACTGATCAGCGGAGAAATGCTATCAAGCCGGTCACGCAGGAGATAAATAGTCCATGCAAGCAATGCCCCGGTTTCCGCAGCAAACAGGTCAACCGTTGGTTCTGTAACATCGGGGAGGCCCCTGCCTGCCTTCTGAATATAAAGATGGGAAGGCACACCCCAGTACGATTCCTCGCAGATCGCCCAGATTCCGTTTAATATATCGTCAAGGAACCTGTTCTTACCCTCTATTAATTCAGCAAGGACAAGATCTGCAAGTTTACTCCTGCGTTTAAAAAATAATGCTTCATAATGACTCCTGTTACCATTCATCACAAACTCCCTGAAAACTGAAGCTGGAAGTGGCGCCCACTGATAACCAGCGGCCTCTATGCCCTTGGTTAAATAATGGTTCTTAACGTTTTCAGGCAAAGCATTCCAGTCTTGCCAGTCCGCAGCTTTCGGAAATGGTTTCCACATATCCTGCGGAATAATGTTCATCCTGACATCATTTAAAGTATATTTTCCGGTAAGAAGGTTCCTTTCACTGGATTTTTTTTGTGCATAATCAAACCACCACCTGATCCCCGGATTATCGTTGGTTCCATCACCACCCAGTTCATAATGAATGGGGTAATCACCAGACGATGGCCCCTGGCACCAGGGACTTGAATGGAAATGAACGGATAAGCCCGGCCTTCTAACAGCTTCATCAACTTCAGCCAGATGTATTTTTTTAATGCTGTCCGAATAGACTCCCGGAGGCATAGCAATTTTGGTCCAGCCGCCAAATATTTCCACATTAATGAAAGGCTTATCTGGTACCCCCTTTTCTCTGAAAAAGTCATAATGCCAGCCACTCGTATGTCCACTGTCGATATCGGCCGACCATGTGTCGAATAACAGGACATCCACAAAATCAGATTTGCCAATTTCTATATTAGATTGATCGTTATATCCCCCTGCCCCGACAATTCTATCCTTATCAATTTCCTTTACATGCCTGCACAAATCAATAATGTTGCCCGGATCGTTCATATCGAAAGGTTGGAAGTCACGGTATTTTAAAGAATTCTGCTCATTGGCAATATTGATGATCACGTTCCGGTAGGGCTTCAGCAGCTTTGTGACGGTTTTGACGGCATTGTATATAGCTTCGGAATTTTCAAGATGCCTGATCCCAGTGGTATCATTTGAAAAAACTCCCTGATAAAATAATCCCACTATTACCACCATAGAACGCTTGTTGCATTCCCGGATTATCCTGATGAGGTGTTCAGCCTGTCCAGCATCAAGGTTTTTACCGTCAGAGCTGAAAGGATCCCTGTATGCAGCGCTTGATCCCTGGAGATAAACACTGATCGTATTCAATCCGACGCTCTTATAATCATCCAGCTGATCAATCAGATGGCTGGTCAATTCGTCACAGTGCATCGCACTGGCTGTTCTCAGTCCCCACATCTCAAAGGGCTGGTAGTCGAGATAAAATAAGTTATCCCTGACCGCCAGGGAACTGGTATGTTGGTTGATCCAGAGCCGGATTTTACGGTCATTATGGTTGGCTCCGAAAAGGTCCATGTCCCCGTCATTGTCCACATCCAGGATCCGCATGCTGTGACAGCCCGAATCACTCAGTACCTGTTTAGTCCATTTTTCACCGGTACCGTCAGAGAAATAGATCTTAACCTCATCCGGGTCCTCACCCTGCAACATTTCAGCCGTAGCTACATCCGGATGGCCATCCAGGTTAAAATCGGCCACACCCACAAAATGATGAACGGCTTCGACATTATTTTCAATGATGTGCTCCTTCCAGAGATCATCAGGTTCAACCGGTGCTTCAAACCAGGATATCCGGTAAACCATTCCTGCCAATTCAGAGGGAGAGAGCACAATATCCTCGCGGCCATCCCCATTGATATCCCCTACATCAATAAAAGTGTTTTTAAAATCCCAGGTATCGGTAAATGGATGCACCTTCCATTCAGAAATGCTTCCGTTATTTTCAAACCAGGAACCATTGACTAAAATATCCAGCTTGTTGTCATTGTTAATATCATATAATTTAAGTCCTTCACCATCTGCACATATGATCTTGGTTCCTTTCCATAAGTCAGAAGAAACTTGCTGATACAGGAACAGGGTATCTCCACGATGCCTGAATTCTCCCTGGTCGCGAGCTACAATATCAATCCTTCCGTCATTGTCAATGTCACCCAGCTCCAGGTCATGGCAGAGAACCGAATCAATAACATGAGCATTCCATTCAGGATTTTCAAACCATTCCAGGGTATTTTTCCTGACACAGAATACATCCAGGTCATGATCCCCATCAATATCATATACTTCGATATCGGTAGAAAAACCAGGCTCATCAGATATAACCCTTTTCTGCCATGATGGATTTTCATAATAAACCAGCCCCCCTTCAATATATCCACCAATAAGCAAGTCTGACAGGCCATCATTATTCAGATCACCGAAACATTTCCCCCAGGGCCTGACGGCTCCTTCAGGATCAATTAATACACAGCTGAAAGGTGATTGGGAAGCAGCTGGCAAAGATACCAGTATGAAAATTATGAACACATATTTAAATTGTCTCATAGCTTTTTTTGTTCTATTCCTTTGTTTTGATCAAATTTCGCCATAAAAGCACATCTGAATGCAGGTTATCGTGGCCTGACCAATTGGCCCCTAATATATCGATATCGCCATCCTGGTCAATATCCCCGATTTTGGAAAAGTGAGATCCTCTATCGTCCACTACATATTCAAGGAAACCAGGAACAGTTTCTCCATTGGATATCCAAATGCTGACATTATCCTGTTCTCCGGGATTATCGTGCCTTACAGAGGTGTGAATATCCAGAATCCCGTCATTATTAAAATCTGCAACTCCCAGTCCATGCATACGAGTTATATTATTCGCGACAATATGTTCGGTCCATAATGTATTCCTGTCTTCACCAGCCTTATACCAGGCCAGTTTACCTGTTTGACTACTCTGGGGCGCAGCAATAATTTCCATTCTGCCATCCAGGTCCAGGTCAGCAATCTTTAATATCATTTGTTCCGGCATTTCAATACTATAGATGTGTTCCTGCCATTTTTTGCCATTACCTGAATTCTCCAGCCAGACATTTCCCAGGGCCAGGTCAATATCACCATCTCCATCCAGATCACCCGTAGCAAGGCCTTCTCCTTTTTTATATGAGCTATTTGTATTTGAAACAACCATCCAGTCATCGGGATCATTTTGCAGGAACATAGTCACCGGCTTCTGGTTTTCCTTTTCGAAACGGATGACTACATCCAGCATATCATCTCCATTCAGATCAGCTATTTCCAGGTCATGGATATTGGTTCCGTCTGATCCAATAAAATGCTCCTTCCAACTGTTGTTTGTGCCCAATGGATTCTCATACCAGAATAATCCTTGTTTATTGCCATTCACCACATCATTGTCCCCATCATTGTCAATATCAGATATCTGGCAATCTTCTGACCATGAGCCGGCAGACCTGATCGTTTCCTTTTCCCAGTCAGGATATTGATACCAGTACATACCATCACCATTCGCACTGGAGATAAACAGATCGGGCTGGCCATCCCCGTCCATATCTCCAACAGCCTTCCCGTAAGGTTTGGAGGGTGCCGTATAAGCTGAATCAATAACTACACACTCAAATTGACAGAATATATCGTTTGGAAGCATTAAAAGTATCAGGAACTGAAGGATTCCGGGAATGCATTTCAGGGTAAATATGTTGATGTAATTCCTTTTCACGCCAGATTCATTTACACTCATTGCAAAATTAATAAAAATATTTGTATTTTAGCTTGTAAATAACTGTTATTCAAAATATTAACATTATTTCTTGGCGGATAATTGAAGAGATCAATTGATAAGATTCAGCCTGAATAAATAGAATTGACCTTAATTATCCCTTTTGCTATATGTTGCAATTGGCGGATAAATACAAGTTCAAAGCATGAAAACCAATGTTTTAGTTATCAACCTGGTTACTTTATTGTTCCTGTTTTTCTTTTTCGGCTGTGAAAATAATCAGAGCCTGGTCATGCCGGATGACCTGGTTTGTGAATATACTACGAATCCTTCTGTCATAGAATCACAGCACCCACATTTAAGCTGGAAACTGAAATCAAATGAAAGAAACCAGGTTCAGACAAGCTATGAAATATTGGTTTCCAGCTCAGAAGATAAGCTAGAACGAGGTATTGCAGATGTCTGGTCCAGTGGTATAGTAAATTCGGCCCAATCACAGCATGTTATATATAATGGACCCTTACTGCATACAGGAAATAAATACTATTGGAGGGTCCGGGTCGGAGATAAACATTCAAATATATCCCCATGGAGTGAGACAGCCTCATGGGAAATGGGACTGCTAAATCCAGGGGACTGGAAAGGGGAGTGGATAGGATATGAGACTGAAACTGCACCTTTGTTTCGTAAAGAGTTTAGTATTAAGAAAAGTGTTCAACGAGCTACGGCTTATATCTGCGGACTTGGATATTATGAATTAAGGGTGAATGGTAAAAAGATCAGTGACCATGTATTAGATCCCGGACAGACAGATTATGAATTGAGAGCATTTTATGTGGTACACGATGTAACCCGAAACCTGATTCAGGGGCACAATGCCCTGGGAGTGGAATTGGGAAACGGGTTTTACAACCAGACCGCTGTAAACAGTGCTCATTTCGGATGGGGGGATGTGGTATATGGCAAACCACGCTTCATCGCACAGGTGCATATCCGTTTTAATGACGGTTCCGATACACTGATCGTTTCTGATACTGGATGGAAAGCATCTGAAGGTCCTACAACTTTTAACAATGTTTATGTTGGTGATTTTTATGATGCGCGGCTCGAACAGGATGGATGGGATATGGCCGGTTTTAATGACTCGGGTTGGGACCAGGCAATACCTATGGATAGTCCCGGTAGGAAACTGGTTTCTCAAAAACTTCAGCCTATCAAATCAATGCAAACCCTCAGACCAGTTAAAATAGACAATACCAGGCAGGGTGTATATGTATATGACATGGGACAAAACTTTGCCGGCTGGGCAAAATTGAATCTCAAAGCTCCGGAAGGTACGGAAATTACTCTGCGCTACTCGGAGGAAATATTTGAAAATGGAGATATTAATCTGGCAAGTTGTGGTGGTTATGCCACCTTTGTTGTGCAGACAGATAAATATATTTGCAAGGGAAGCGGAGAGAAAGAGGTATGGGAACCTCATTTTACCTATCATGGGTTCAGATATGTTGAAATGACAGGTTACCCGGGAACACCTGCGCTGGACAACCTTGAAGGAAAAGTTGTATACTCTTCGCTTGAGAAGACAGGCTCTTTTTCCTGCTCGGACACCATGTTCAACAAAGTCCATAAGGCTGCCTGGTGGACATTGACCAGCAATATACACAGCATACTCGAGGATTGTCCGCACCGTGAAAAATGTGGCTGGTTAGGTGATATCATGCCGGAGGTGCTAATGCTTAATCTGGATGCTCCGTTGCTTGTATCAAAAATTGAGCGTGATATAGAGACCAGCAGGTTAGAGCAAAAACCGGGCAAAAAAAACGATGGTCCTGTGGACTATGAAGGTATCCCATGGGATGTTTCTCCGGGAAGAAGGGTAGGGGGACATGCTGCAGACTGGTGCTCAAAGTACATCCAATTACCCTGGTTTATGTATTTATATTATGGCGACATCTCACTGGCTGAAGAGCACTGGGAAGGTATGACGCGCTTCATGACTCATCTTGGAAATATTGCAAAGGATCACATTATTTATGAGGGATATGGCGATATGTTCCAACCTGGAAGTATCATGCCAAAGAATCCCCCTAATGAGCTGACAACAAGTGCATTGTACTATTACAACTGCATAATTATGGCATCTTTGGCGAGGGTCCTGGAATATGAAGATGAAGCTATGAAATATGAAAATCTTTCAATAAAGATTAAAGAAGCTTTCAATGAAAAATTCTATGACCAGGAGAAGAATTGGTATGGAAGCCAGACAGCCACTGCTATGGCAATTGAATTTGGGCTCGTACCTGGAAAGGATGTAAGCATGGCAGCAAAGGAACTTGCACGAGACATAATGGAAAACCACAACGGTCATTTTTCAACCGGCCAGATGGGAGGCAGGTACCTGCATGAAGCGCTTAGCAGGAATGGATATGGCCATATTGCAAAGATTATCCTGAATCAGACCACTTATCCCAGTATTGGATATCTGTTTGCAAAGGGCGCAACAACATTCTGGGAATCATGGGGAGAAGAGGAAATTGATGAAAACTCTTCTGGTGTCCGGTCACGGAACCATCCCTTTCAGTCGGGTTGCGATGACTGGTTTTTCAAAGGAGTTGGTGGCATTAATCCCGATCCGGAAAATCCCGGATTTAAAAACATTATCCTTAAACCTGAATTGACTGGTTGTCTTACTGCAGCTCAAACATCCTATCAATCAATATACGGGATCATCCGGAGCAACTGGGAAATGAAGAATGGTGATTTTACATGGTATGTTTCCGTGCCTGTCAACTGCACAGCCGATGTTTTTCTTCCGGCAACGGAACCTGTGAATATATTTGAATCCGGATCCCCCCTTAAGGATTCAAAAGATGTTGAAATCATCGGGATTAGTGGAAATTTTGTTCATTGCCACATCGGATCCGGTGATTACCAGTTTATTATAATAAAGGAGTAGTCAGACCTGTAATTAAAAGAGGTGTGGATAGATACCACTCGCAGAAACGAGCTAATACCCGGTGCACATGTCCCTGTCCATTACTTCACAACCTATGGTCCACTGGTTTTTCTCTGCCTGCATGGTATCCTTGTTGCTCATATAGCCAAGTAAAATCCAATCCTTATTTATATCAGAGGCAGGGCGACAAGATATAATGGTCAGGAACAGAATAAATACTATTGATTTATCTAAACGGTTCAATTGAAATGCTTTTTAAGATTACAAATCCTTTTAAAAACTGTAATCTTCCATAATATGAATGACCAATCCTCCATTTGAACCCAGGTCAAACTTCTGAATGTCTCCACTGGCGATGCTTAAACCGGTAATGGATAAACCGCCGCTTCCATCATCAGCGTAGATCTTTGCGATAAACTTTTTATCCTCGAGAAAATCGAATGTGATCTCAATTTGACGCCTTTCTCCGGCATTTATGGCTGCAACAAACCATTGGTTCCCTTTTCTCCTGGCAAGACAGCAATACTCGCCCGGATAGCCCTTGATAAAATGGATATCATCCCATGCCGCATGCAAATTCTGTAATAATACCTTGGCAGGGCAGTTGCGGAATTCTTCAGGTTTGTCTGCCATACATATCCAGCCCGATTCGAAAACGAAGGGGAGGGCCAGTTCATGGGCGTATGTTGATGATCTCCTTGGCGTTGAAAAACTGGTTGGAGTATAATCCATCGGTCCGCTTACATTTCTGGTAAACGGCAGTGTGCAGTTGTGCACGGGATTGGGTATGTCCGCATCGCTGGCGAACTTATAATATTCAGCTCCCCTGACGCCTTCGTATGTCATTATATTGGGAAAGGTCCTTCGCAATCCACGCGGGGTTATGGCTCCATGGAAGCTGACAAGTAATTTATACCTGGCTGCGTGTGCAGTGGCCTCCTCATACCATTGCATGGCCTTCTGTTTATCGCTGTTAATATAATCCATTTTGATCCCGGCCACCCCCCATTCTTTGTACGTGCTGAAAATATCATCCCTTTCTTCCGGGGTATCCAGGAACCTCCGTTCGTCCCATCCATACACTTTAATGCCCTTTGAAGTGGCATATTTAATCACTTCAGGGATATATTCAATGTCCCGCCAGAAATTGGCTGCATACCCACCATTATTTCCAATCAAACCGATATCAAATTCCAGGTATTTCCAGTTCATCTCAACCGCTAAGTCAATATAATCCCGAAGGATATCCGGATCGTCATTCGCATTTGAATTACCCCACCAGGGAAATACGGCCACACCCGGTTCTATCCAGCTTTGGTCCTTTATTTTTGATGGACTGCTCAGTTCTTCCAGAACATTTGATTCCACTATGTCACCGATATCATCACTGATGATCAGAACTCTCCATGGAGTCATCATATTTTTCGGGACATGTATTTGGGCTGTTTCAGAATGTACAATGGAATACCACGTATCCTCCAATCCATCAGGTATTTCAGTAACCTGGTCAGGAAACCTGATGGCCAGATTTCCATTGCCCTTATGTTCCAGCTGGCAGGCCGCATAATTACCTGAAACATACGCATCACTGATAAATATCCATTGGTTTTCAGGTGCCTGAAATAGTCCGGGGATATAATAGGCCGGCATCCCCATCGTATCCAGCAACCGTTTTGTATAAAACATTTCATAATCATTCCAGGCACCCTTGAATTGCTGGATCCACGCCAGTGAATTTCCGGGCAGGTTAAATTCACTTACCTCGCGGTCTGCTATCCCGGCATCCCGATTATGTAACTGGTATCGAAAGGCTATCTCATGGTTGCTTACCCGGAAAACAATATCCAGCCTGTTGCCTGATGAATTGTTAAATGATATCTTTCTTTCATTTGCAATGTAAGTGTTAAGCCTTCTTTTCCCTGAAACTGCAGTGTATTCATCATAGAACACCTTTTCAGATTGATCCTTAAAAGCCAGGTTGTCCAAAAAGCTGTAGTCTTTGCTATCTAGTGATATTCCCAGTTTTGATGGTTGGACAACCATACTACCATCCAGATTCACTGCATATTGAAGTGATTTGGCGCTATCCAGGGAAACGATAACACTCATATTGCCGTCGGGTGATGTAATTTCCCACTTATCATCTGACTTACAGGATACTGCTGAAATTATAAGGAATATCGCGATGAGTCTTGACATAAATTTAAATAACTTAGATCCATTACCGGGACACTAGTGTCATGTCACTAGTATTTCACTGCTATTAGTGTCCTGGGGGGTATTTCTTCAAAAACCAGGTTATTTTTACCGAACCTCTTTTTTACTGTTTCTGCAGTGGGAAGGATGAGTTTAACATCCGCATCCATTGAAAATTCCGTTTCCAGGGTAACAGAAACAACTTCATCCCTGAAGTTTTCAATAACTACCAGATCATCTCCAAATAAATACAGGGCAACCATGGCGGGAGCATCGAATTTGATACCAAATGGTTTCAGCATTTTGTTCCTGATCCCGTTAAGTTCTTCCCGGTTTAATCCCAGTAGGTTCCTGGGATCTGCATTTACGTTTAATATCTGAAGGTTGTCTTTTTGATCCACATTTTCAAGGTGATCCGCCAGCACGTCTGTTATCAAAACAGGCTTACCTTCGGCAAGAAATGTGCTCAGCTTCACATTAAATTCAGGGTCTTTCAATAAATGGACAGAAAAGAATGCCGCTTCAGCATCCATATCGATTTTTTCAGCTGGCACCAGCGGGAAGCCAAGCATACCTAGAAAATTAAAAATATAGGCATCTGCATCACTGTCGGAGAGGACCCTGGAAGAACCATACATGCCATGTGGGTCACTATTTGCTGGTTTTGTAACAATTATCCCCTTGATGGGCTTATTATCAATCAGCATGGCTAGTTTAAATAATCCGGGAAGCTCAACTTTTAAGGCTTCTATATCGGCAATGCCGGTTCCTTTTCTGTTGCCATAATCATTGGTTTCCCGGTTCAGTCCCCCGTATGAAAAAAGCATCATTTCCCTTGCACCGGCAAGTACTGTCTGGCGTGCTTGTTCCAGGTAAGTTTTTGGTGTAGTCCCAAGGGCATCAAACCAGCCCCCGCCTGTTTTATCCCCACCTATATCAGTCAGCCAGCGCATAATAAAATATGCTCCATATTGGGGATCATTCAATCCCTCCGTATTGTTTTTAAAATCATTGTCCCGCGTTTCGGTACCGACCCATATATAGTCATATAATTCGGTTTCCCCGGTTACTTCATATCCTCTTTCGTGAAAAATATCATACCACAGGGGATATTTAATAATTATTTTCACATCGGGATTCACTGACCTTGCTGGTTCCAGGATATACTCCCTGCTGACCATTTTCATCAGGTCACATCGATAATCCGGCAAGTTTTGCTCTCCGGCTGCCTCCAGGCACTCTTCACATTCACAGTCTGTGAACAGGAAATCATCGATCATGATAAGGTCAAATATTGAAGCGGTATATTCAAATATCCGTTTCAGTTCCTGGCGTGTAGCCTCATTTGTATAGCACGATACCAGGGGCCATCCGGTAGAAGGTTTACCGAAATTAACAGTTGTTACGCATCCTGAGGCTTCAATTCCGGCCTCCTCAAATCTTTTTTTTGCATTGATAAGTACATCACGCTCTGCCGTATAACCCCTGAATGACTCGATAAAGACGCGTGTTATACCGGCTTCTTTGCACCAGGTAATGGCACTGTCCAATCCGGATTCAGAGGATAATTCATCACGCACATCCTGTGCAGTAAAAATGGTGGACACCCTTAAAAGGTCCCTGTTTTTGTTTGCCAGGTCCCATCTGTTCGGGGACTCACACGATGCAGTCAGAATCAGGAAAGTTGCGAATAGAACACTAAAGTTGTGAAAGGTTATTTTTTTCATATTAGAATGAATTAAAACATAAGTTACAGGATGAATTACTGATTATTCGTACTTATATTATTCCAATGCTTCTCAATTTCCTCCAGGGTTTTTCCTTTGGTCTCGGGTACCATTTTTGCTCCAATGTAAATAGTAGGTATACAAAACAGCGCAAAGATCCAGAAGGTAATAGCTGGTCCCAGGTTTTCAAGTGACAATGGTATGGATTGCCCTATGATGGCAGTTCCAATCCAGCATGCCAGCGTAGCGATCGACATGGCCCTGCCCCTGATCCGTGTAGGATATATTTCTGATAGTATAACCCACACTACAGGTCCGAGGGAAGCAGCGAAAGAGGCGATAAAAACTAAAATAAACGATAAAAGCAATATTCCCTCAGCCATTCCCAGGGCAAAGAGCATGCCTATAGCTGTTAATGAGACAAACATACCGCTTGTGCCGGCAATGAGCAGCGGTTTTCTGCCCATTTTATCAATCGTCAGGATGGCTATGATTGTAAACAACATATTTATTATACCAATAATAACCTGTCCTCCCAGCGCCTCGCTTAAACCGAATCCTGCCTGTTCTAAAATTTTTGGGCCATAATAAATAACCGCGTCAATACCGGTAAATTGCTGGAGTACAGCAAGTGACACACCGAGTAAGAGAGCAATTTTAATACCAGGCATCAGTAACATTTTAACTGATTCTTTTTTTAAGGTCATTGTCTCCTTTATGTCCCTGATTTCTAATGCCGCTGATTCTGACCCGATGATCCGATTTAGAATATTCGTGGCCCTGTCAATTTTACCTTTTACTACCAGCCATCTTGGGCTTTTCGGGATGGTAGTTACAAGAATGAAAAATGTAATTGCAGGGATAGCTTCCATGCCCAGCATGGCTCTCCAAACTTCATCTTTGAAGACCAATTGAAATGTTTCACTGCTGAATATCCCATGGATTGATTTATCCAATAACCAGGCATTGATGAAGAAAGAGCAAAGTATGCCGAATGTAATGGAAAACTGATACAGGGCAACCAATCGCCCCCTCAGTGAAGGAGGTGAAATTTCGGATATGTAAAGAGGCGACAGCATAGAGGCAATCCCAACACCCATTCCCCCAACTATCCTGAATATCACCAATATTGAGAATGAACTTGAAACGGCACATCCGAGAGCTGAAATTGTGAACAGGGTGGCAGCCATCAGAAGGATTATTTTTCTTCCATATTTATCGCTTAGCCAGCCTGCAGCAGAAACGCCACCTATACAGCCAACCAGTGCAGAACTTACATACCAGCCTTCCAGCGCTGCTTCCAATCCGAATTGATTTCGAACAAAAGCCAGAGTACCGGAAATAACAGCAGTATCATATCCAAATAGAAATCCTCCGAGGGAGGCTATTACTGCCAGCCAGATAATGTAAATTTTACGATTCATTCACCGGAAATGATAACTGATTCAATATTCAGATAACCGGCAATTTTCTTTATTGTTTCAGCATGATGCCCGATTCCGAGTGCAAAATGATGAGTGGGACCTTCGGCCATCCATCGTTTTAAAAATGTTTTCACATCGGGCTTGAAGAATCCTCTTGTATTTGTATTTCCGGTAGGAGGGATGGGACCGTGCATGGATTCTCCCTCTGCTATGACAAATTTGAATTTCCCTTCATAAGTGGATGAAATACTGAGCATCGTAATGGGACCTTCCTTGATCTTGAACTCTACACTGGCCCCGCTTCCCGGCTTTCCGTGATACTTTAACAGGCTCCTGAGTACAGGCTTTTCGGCTGCGATGTTGATATGATGCGGTCCGTCATGACCCACCAGTACAAATCCTTCAATAAAATCAATCGGGTGAAACTCGGCAAAACTACCTCCTATATCCAACCGGTCCATGATCATCATGGCAATACAGGTTTTCAGATCAGATTCACCGCACATTGGGAAGCCTGCAGATGTCAACAGGGAGTTTCCAACGATGAGGTTGGTGACAACAGTCCTCAGTTCAGTTCCTTCCAGAGAATCGTAATAATAAGCCAGTCCATCCAGCTTTTTCTCCTCTACAAACCTGTCCAGCGCCACACTTACCCTGGCAGCCGTGGTCAGATCTTCATCAGTCAGCTTCCTCGTAATGGGATCGGATACCGGATCAGGGGTGTCAAAGAAATCAAGGATTTTCTCTTTCCGGGATTTTAATTGTTCATCAGTTACTTTCTTATAGTGAACCAAAATATCTTCCGCTTCCGTTTGTACTATATGACAGCCGAATGCAGCCGTAAACATTGTAGGATCAGAATGCATGTCGAGCATCGATTCAATGGGATGGCCGAAGTGGCCAATACGTGCAGTTTTTAAATCATGCAGGACCATTGCTATCTGGCAGTACTTCTCGATTTCAGCATCGGCCTCCTGATCATCCTCCAGGGTACCTATGATTATATCAGGTACAGCTTTACCCATTCTTACAGCAACACCTGCAAATTCAGGAACAGAACAGATATCGTCGTTAGACAATTGCATGTATGTGGATGCTTTGGAATAGTCAAGAGCCTTTAAAGGCTGCAACGAGACCATTACAATGGGCACATCCATATTCCTGACAATCACCCCAAATGTACTCGAAGTGGCATAGGTGACCATATCACAGAAGATAAGGTCAAGGTTTGCAGCTTGTAATTTGGGAACCAGGGCATAAGCGCTTTCTGCATCATCAACCAGGCCAAAATCAATTACTCTTACATTGGATTTTTTAAGCTTATCAACAAATATTTTCTGTTTCCGGTGCATTTCATCCAGCAATCCATCAAACTGATCCCAATATTTCCAGTAGCCAACACCAAAAATACCCACATTTGCCTGAAGTGGTTTTATTCGTGGTATCCTGGTTTCGTTCATGATATAATTATTTATTATATAGTATTTTAGCTGTTATTACCTCATTTTCAAATTTAATTATGGCAAAATAAAGTCCGCTTGAGTAGGGTGACAGGTCAAATTCAATATCAATCCCATTACTAACAGTATGGCTTTCCTGAAGAATCGTATTACCCAATATATCATGTATTGATATTGTGACATTTCCACTGGTTGCAGCCTCAATTGTGAGGTTAACCTGGCTGTTTGTCGGGTTTGGATATACTTTAACAAGATTACCGGACAGGTGATTTTGTGTGATTTCGGTTGAATGGTTCAGTTCGCCGGGAGAATAAACAATAAATGATTGCCAGAAATTATCTCCATCCGGATACCTTCCGTAGGACCTGTTTTCAATTTGCACCGAGTAACTTAATGAATCAATAAAATCCGATCCGTCAAAGGATATTCCTATCTGCTCCCCGGCGGCGTTCAACTTAAAGCCTAAATGCAGTGGTCCCTGACCGGGATTATTATCGGCCCAGAGCACCTGGGATTCACCAGCAGGAATGGTTGTAAGATCAGGATGATCAGCCGGGATCTGCCACGCGGTGGCGTTATTCAGATCATCTGTTAAATAATAACCGGCAAGATCAATGTCTGAACTGCTGGCATTGTAGATCTCAATCCAGTCATCGAATTCCCCGAATTCATCGGCAAAAGCTGTTACATTGTCAGCCATAAATTCATTTATAAACAGCATTTGAGGCAAGTCCCTGAAAGAAGCTATGATTCTATAGTCTCCGTCCATATCAAGCTTTATTTCGGACTCTTCGATGACAATCGTTTTTCCTGATACAGGCCCATCAGCTGTTAGAGCAAGATCGAAACTGATATCTGAGCTTGTGCCTGAATACTGGTGAATTTCGACTGCCAGCACATTTTTACCAGTTACAATTTGCTCTGCTGAAATTTCTCTATGGAGGTATATATTTTCAGATGCTGCAGGAACGGAAAGGGCGGCAGTGGTATGATAATCTACCTCACCCTGATCCATATTCGACCTGATAATTTCGTGACCATTCAGGTAAATTACTATTCCGTCGTCTCGCATAAAATCAAAGGTCAGATTGTTGTAAGATGAATTTTCTTCAATCAGAAATTCCTTCCTGAAATAGGTGGTTTTATATTTATTATTGCCATCCGGGCCATAACTCAAAACTGTGTTTTCATCCCCGTCTCCGTAACCGAGTTGGGCTGGTCCGGATTCCCATCCGGAATCATCAAATGCTACATCCGTCCATGCAGTACCCTGATCAGAACCGTCATCCAGGTATTTCCATGTAGCCCCCTTATTTATTAAAGTCTCACTTTCCGGAGTTGTGCTTGTCACAGTCCAGTTTTCAAATTCATATCCATAATTTTCTATTGCCTTAATGGAGACCGGAATATTCTTGAAGTACTTTCCATTGAAAACAGTGTCACGTACCGGGATATTATCTAATGTGACAAAACCTCCATTATTACCTGATCTGGTTACACTAAGATCAACTGTTTCACCTAGCCCGAATTCGTCAATCAAATGCTGCCGCATGTAGTCGGGGCGCTTAACGGCAAACTCTCTCATAACATCGATATTATCGTCCCATTCTTCCGGACTTTCAAAAACATATCCCAGTTCTAACGCATAGGCGCCTCCCCATCTCTCAATGTGACGAGGGATCTCAGCTTCAATACGGACCTTAAAACTATCGATCATATTCAGTATCCTTTGAGGCTCAAAAGTAGTATTCAGATGATCGCTGAACCTTTGAATAAATTCAGATTTAAATTCCGGATTCTTCAGCAACATCCTGAACAACAGGGTAGACCAGGGTGGGTTATTCCAGGTATCACCCTTGGGATCGGTGGATAGCTCCAGCATATTGTAATCGTAAGTGCCCAAATGAAAACGCTCGGTATCGAGACCAAAGCCAAAATCCATATCGTACACCATCCATCTCCAGATGCCGTCGGGAGTCCTTGTGCGCCAGTACTTAATATTGTTTGAAGGCCAGTCTGACTTGGCTGAATATAAATGTAATATATTGTAGTCTATGTACTCATCCATATCCATTTTGCTTTTAGCATATTCGTAATTTTCAGTCAGTGCCATATCATGGGTTGATACAAATTCCAGCAGATGTTTGTAGGCAATATTGTCTCCTTCAATGGCTTTGGAGTCCCTCTCAAGAATATCTACATTCTCCGGGTCGACTCCGTGGTTAGAAGCGAGGTAATCTTCATTCATCTTCTCACGAATATTGTGAATGCCCCAATATTCTCCATTTATAAATACAACCGAAGGACGATATGCCTGGTAATCAAGATCCATATATCCAACAGTAAGGTACTGGGTAAGTGCATCCCGGAACATCGTCTTGATCCAGTCATGGGCAGAACTTCTCAGGATGAATGATTTATATGCCTGTATAGGCTTATCGGGAAAAAGCTGGTAATTTATCTCGGATGTTCCGTACTCACCCCTTGCAAAGATGGCTAGTGAGCGTTGTGGTATTCTCTTCCTGCTTCCGCTGCCGAATATTTTTAATCCTGCATTCACACTGAACGCCTGCGTCCCATCCGTTTCATACAATTCAATCCCTATTGGTTTCTCCCAATCCTGGCAGCAATAATTTCCAGTTAGATTCAGACCACCACAGTCACAATCTCCATTCCCTTCCACATAAATCCCGGTGTCATCATCCCAGAGATCATCCGGGGCGGCTGAAATGGAAATGACTGGTAAGGTAAAAGTCCCTTCATCAATAAAATAGGTATTGGTAACGGTTTTGCTTGGCAAATATCCCGGATTATATCCCTTTATTCTGATGATTGTAGTTGAGTTGATGTCTATCGGACCGGAATAGATAGCCGAGTTCATGGAAGGTTCTGAACCATCAAGTGTATACCTCATAAATGAACCAGGCAATATTGAGGAGATGGTGATAGACTGGGGCCCCGAATAAAATCCGCCGCGCAATGTAAAAACGGGTTTACCAACAATCCCGGCATGACTTTTTGTGTTGTTGATTGCATTAGGTGACGGGGTACTGTAGTATAACCATTCCTGCGTGTTACCCGGATCTCTGCCATAGGATACATCCACGACCTGTTCACCGTAGGTAATTGAATCGGCTATCAATCCCTCAGGATCGGTCAGGCAGACTTGCTCGCCATCACTTCCTAATTTAAAGTTAGTATGAAGAGCAGTGTTTTTTCCATCAGCCCATACAAGAAGGTAACCATTTGCCTGAATGGTAGTACCATCCGGGAATAACCACTTCCCATTGTTTTCAATATCGTCACTTAGTGAAAAACCTGTCAGATCGAATTCCTGGCTACCCGGGTTATATAGCTCCAGCCAGTCAGAAAAATCAGAAAATAGAGGATCTTTATTTACGGAGATATTTGAAGAAAGAAATTCATTAATAATTACCTGTGATTGAATGGGAAGATTCAATATAGCCAGAATTACAAATGGTATTAATTTATTTGGTATCAATTTCATTTTCTGTTCCATGATTGAAGATCAATCGGTGCTATTCTCCGAATCGTTAAAATTAGGATAATAAATCCCAACGGATACATTATTCCTGAGATGATCCACATCGGCAGGTATGAATAATTCTCCACAACCTTTCCAATGAGCGGATTAACCAGCAGTCCTGCAATGGCCCCTGCTGTTCCAGACATTCCAACTACAGTAGAGGTTGCATTCTTCCCAAATAATTCACTGGTAATGGTAATATAATTTGTGATCCAGAATCCATGGGCAAACATAATCAATGACATAAACACTATGGCCATTTCAGCTGTTGATGCCACTACTGTGAGGGGAGCAACCATGGTTAGCGCTGCTGCCACTCCCATAATAGTTTTTCTGGACCTGTTAACCGAATGACCTGATTTTATTAGCCTGTCCGATACACCACCCCCGATTATGTTTGATATACCCAGAGCAAAAAAGGGTATCCAGAATAATTCGCCTATGCGATCAAATGAAACACCCCGTTCTTCACTTAAATACTTTGGGATCCAGAACATAAAGAAATAGAATACGGGATCAAGCAGGAACCGTATGGAAATAAGACCCCATGTTTGTTTAATACGGAGGATCTGTTTAAAGGGGACCGTGACTTTTTTTGTTAATTCTTTTTGAACCGGTTCCTCTATATTGCTTTCCTCAATAAGTGCTAATTCTTTCCTGGTAATAAAAGGTGATTTTTTGGGTTTATGAAAAAAGATGAGCCATACCAGCACCCAGATACCTCCAAAAATTCCTGTGGCAACAAAGGCCCCGCGCCATCCAAATAGTGAAATCAAATGGATCGTAAGGGGAGGGGCAATGACAGCACCTAGTGCGGAGCCCCCAATGGCAATCCCCATGGCCAACGCCCTTTGTTTTTGCGGGAACCATTCTGTTACTCCTTTTGCTGCACCCGGGAAACATCCGCCTTCGCCAATACCCAAAAAGAACCTGGCCGTTCCCAGGTGCCAGACATTCTGTACAAAGCCATGCATGGCGTTGGACAGGGACCATAATCCAACGGAGACAGCCAGGCC
The DNA here is from genome assembly GCA_964477295.1 of uncultured Bacteroides sp. GTDB lineage: Bacteria > Bacteroidota > Bacteroidia > Bacteroidales > SM23-62 > CAYZEZ01. Next base: position 19,104 of record CAYZEZ010000040.1, read on the forward strand.
GATTCGTGTTCCAAACCTGTCGATCATCCAGCCGCCAAGGGTAAACATTATTGCATAACTGATCAGAAATCCTGTGTTGACCCATCCGTAATCGACATCAGATACATTCAGGTCGATTTGTATTTTAAGAATGGAAATTGACAGGACCTGCCTGTCGAGAAAGGAAAGTGCTGTTGCAACAAACAGCAATCCCACTATCAGCCATCGTAAATTCCTAATTTTCAACATCCCGGGAATTTTATAATTCTGTACCCCTTATTGATTTATTTTATGTTTTTCAGATACAAAACCACGTCATCTTCTCCAAACGGAGATTTCATCGTTTTAACTATACCACCCATTATTTTTTCAGCATGCATCGTTTCTGCTGTATTCGGATTAAACCATTCAACTGCGAATTCATTTGGAGCATCAGATAGATCTATCTTAACCTCATTTCCATCAGGCAGGTATACCAGATACTCTTTCCCCCTGCTGGCCAGGCAATAGGAAGAAGATGACAGTTCATTTTCCGGTACCATTTCAATCAGGTTCATCCTGCGAGCAAAATCCAATGTATAGCCCATGCTCTTTCTGACAGGTTCTACCCATTCAGGATTGTATGATCTCTTTAATACCTTACAGTCATAAGGGTCCATAAAAACAGGATTCAGTCCTCTCAGAAATGATTTCCAGACCCATTGTTGGTTTCCCCATATCCCTCCAAGATGATCCGTATCGGTTATTATTACCTTTGTCCCTTCGCCTCCCGGCGGATCCTCTTTATACCCTCCTTCGCCATTGGGTGAAATCCAGTCAGCAGGAGATTCAAACAGTGTCTGGTTGCTTCCTCCCTTGTATTGGAAAGTCATGCCCACAGGATGTTGCTTCGGCATGGTTCTTTCAAGTTTATGAATAAAATCAATCATATGGTATTGCCATTCCTTGGAAGGCGGATGATTTTCATTCGATATCTCAAACATGACATTATTAAGATCATTCACTGTTTCAATTACTTTCCTGACATAAGACTTCTGAATGGACAATATGCTTGTATCTGAAAGTGTGTGAATTTCGAGTCCCTTCCCATCTCCATCAAGATCGCCATTAATACCATTAACATTATTATCCTGGTTGTAGGGATGGTTATTCCACGCATTATCTAAATGCTGCAGGCCCCAACCTTCAAAAAGCATTACTGAGACATAAATATTCTGTTCTTGAGCGGCTTCCACCCTTGAACGCAAACGACTAAAATATTCAGGATTGTATTGCAACAGGTTGAATTTCGGTTTTCCATCCAGCGCCTTTCCAGGACCTGTGCGCGCAAATCGAAGTGGAGCAACGGTTAGCAGCTTATATTCATTTGTATCCTTTTCATTCGCCCTGGTATCCCATTCAACAAGTTCCCAGGTCCAGAGCCGGATAAAATTATGATGATAGCTTTTCGCCCATTGTAAATAAGCATCGAAATCGAATGGTTCCGGGGGGTCATCCGGACCCATGTCCACCAGGTTGGGCCAGGTATGTGAGCCGGTCAGATAAATGGCTTGCCCGCTGCCATCGGTAAAGTACCGGGGATTTTCGCTGCAGAGGGTTAATGGTCCGGTGGGATCTTGAACCGGACACCCCGTTAAAAGGACTATAATAGTTATTCCAGCTAGTCCAAATGTTTTGTATAATTTCATAATATGTAATGAATAATGAACCGATACGCTAAAATTCAATAAGCAGGACAAGACCCGGCCAGATAATCTCAAGACGATGAATTTCAATCAATAATTTTTACTGCATAATCGCGGTAACCATCATTAAGTGTCCACCGGACAATATAATCTCCCTGTAATTGTTGATTATTACCGGGATCAGTACCGTCCCATTTAATCATCCTGAATCCTTTATGTCCATCTGTGCCGCCAATAATATCACCATCATATAATGTTGTTATCCTTTCATTGCCATCACTGGCATAAAGTGCTATTTCGAGCGGTGCAGTAACATTTGACTTGGTTATTATATATGTGCTTTTTCCTTCATTTATGATATAAGGAATAACAGTTGCCACAGTGATATCTTCCGAATTACCAAATGGCACATCTTTTTCCAATACTTTCAGACCTTCACTGTGTTTTCGATCAAAACAGATTTTTTCAGGAAAGAGAAGATTGTAATAATAGGCCTGCCTGATCTTTCCCTTATTACCTTCAGGGTGGTTGACCTGCTTTTCGTACAGTATTTTCACCCTCGCATCAAAATCCAGCAGCGCAGACCACAGGGTACCCTGATTTTTTGCCCGGTTGCCTGTTTTATGGCCTTTCAGGAAATCAGCCATGCCGGCTGTATCCGGGATAGCACCGTTTGAATTGATAAAGGCCGGATGAGCAGTATCCTGGTTCCACATCACCTCCATATTGGTATTGATGATCCGCTTGATATCTGTCTCAGTAAAAACCACCCCTGTATGGTAGGCTTCCACAATCTGGCTTACTTCG